>JAGLCR010000034.1 GCA_023146135.1 Bacteroidales bacterium | reverse complement strand
TACGTATTGGTAATGAAATGAATTTTAATTTTGATGGGGTAGAAATTTTTGATGAAAGTAACCCTAAGAAATCGGCAACAAAAGCTGTGGAATTAGTTCGTGCCGACAAAGCTGATGTGCTGATGAAGGGTTTAGTAAGCTCAGGTGATTTCTTAAAAGCGATATTAAATAAAGAAAACGGATTGCGGAAAAGTGGAACATTAAGCCATGTGGCCTTTTTTGAGTCTCCAAATTATCATAAGCTATTGGGCTTGACTGATGCTGCTCTGAATGTAGAGCCTGAGTTTCATGAGAAAGTAGCCATTTTGAAGAATGCTGTGGAGGCTTTTCATAAATTGGGTATTGATATGCCCAAAGTGGCAGTTATAGGGGCTGTGGAAACGGTTAACCCAAAAATGATTCCTTCTACCGATGCTGCTTTAATGACTATGATGAACAAACGCAATCAGATTAGTGGATGCATAGTGGATGGACCCTTGGCATTGGACAATGCAGTAAGTGCCGAAGCTGCGCACCATAAAGGAATTGAAAGTGAAGTTGCGGGTGAAGTGGATTTAGTGTGCACACCAGATATATACTCTGCTAATATTATGTATAAAACTCTTAATTTTCTAGGGGGAGCCATTTCGGCCGCAGTGATAATGGGAGCAACAGTTCCTGTGGTTCTTACTTCTCGTTCTGATACTGATCAAAGTAAGTTGATGTCCATTGCATTGGCTGCCGCTATGGAGTAATAGCATTATGCGAGAGTAAGACTGAATCAGTATTACAAACTAAGAATGCACAATTTATTTTACGATTAATCATAAATCCACAAGGCTTATTATTTTGAAAGCCCTTGTGGATTTATAGTTCTGACTAGATGATTTTTTTGACATGCTGAAGCTGAAATAGCCCAAATATTACTTATTAATGAAATTGTTAGACCTTTGTTTTTTTAACTATTTTTGTGTTTGATAGATAATAAATCTTCACTCTGAATTTTTCTTTCGGAATGAGGATTTTACTTCTTTTATACAATTCGTAATATATTGATTAATTGTATAATAGTATTAGGTTTTTCTGTTTTGTGAAATCTAGGTAAACATCAAAAGAAAGCACAATAATGATATTTAATTCAATAGATTTTGGGATATTCTTTCCTTTAGTTTTTTTTCTGTATTGGTTGTTTTTCCGAAGCAACATTCGAAGTAGAAACTTATACTTGATAGGAGTGAGCTATCTCTTTTATGGATGGTGGGATTGGCGATTTCTTTCCTTGATAATTATTAGTTCGCTTGTTGATTTCGTTGTAGGAAAAAAGATTCACAACGAAGACAATGGCCTTAAGCGTAAACGTTGGCTGCTGGTTAGCCTTGCTGTAAATATTGGATTCTTAGGTTTCTTCAAATATTATAACTTCTTTGTCGATAGTTTTATTGATGCTTTTACAATTTTTGGAGGTGGATTTGAAAGCTTTCATCTAAATATCATACTACCTGTGGGAATTAGTTTCTATACTTTTCAAACTCTTAGTTATACCTTAGATATTTATTATAAAAAGCTCAAGCCCACAGACGATGCATTTGCTTTTTTTGCCTTTGTGTCTTTCTTTCCTCAGTTAGTTGCAGGGCCTATCGAAAGGGCAAAGGACTTGTTACCTCAATTCTTAAAAATACATACTATTAATTATAATTTACTCAGAAGTGGTTTATTGTTAATGCTTTGGGGATTTTTTAAGAAAATTGTTATTGCCGATCGCTTGGCAATATTCGTAGATGGAGCTTATGGAGATATTGCTAATCTCGATGGAATTACCTCAATAGTTGCGGTAGTGTTCTTTGCTTTTCAGCTTTACCTAGATTTCTCGGCCTATTCTGATATTGCCATAGGTAGTGCTCGGATACTAGGATTCGATCTTTCAACTAACTTCAAAAGACCCTATTTGTCAAGTTCATTTTCTGATTTTTGGAAACGCTGGCATATCAGTTTAAGCTCTTGGTTTAAGGACTATGTTTATATTCCTTTGGGAGGTAATAGGGTAGCCCAAATGAAATTAATTCGTAATGTATTAATCGTTTTTGTATTGAGTGGTTTATGGCATGGTGCTTCCTGGAATTTTGTTATTTGGGGTGGGCTAAATGGTTTGTTTATTCTTGTTTTTGATAGGTTCTTCTCAAATAAGGATAACAATTTGCTTAAAAAGATTTTTATTAGTTTTTTTGTCACCACCCTATGGGCGCTGTCATTAGTGTTTTTTCGAGCCCAAACATTTGGCGATTCAATTATGATGTTCTCAAATTTGTTTGAATCGAATAAGGACGTTTTATACAATTATGGCCTAAATGAAATGGAATTTGGTTTTGCCATAAAACTGCTTTTAGCATATATGGTTTTCGAAATTATTATTGAAAAGTATGATTTTTTATATCAATGGTTTGTTAATCGTAATTTTGTTATTAGATGGGCAGTGTATATTTCAATGCTTGTAGTTATTCTTCTATTTGGTAGTTATGGAGTAGGGTTGAATGATAATAATTTTATCTATTTCCAATTTTAATATGAAGACGATGAGGAAAAAAACTGTTAAAAAGAAGATAGATAAAAAGGTGGTTGACAAGGCCGTTGTTGAGAAAAAAGCATTCTTTGACAATAAACCAATTTTGTATATAACACTGAAGTCGTTGCTAATTGTTGCAATTGTCAGTTTTGCTATTTATTACTCGGATAGTAAGGGCTATTTCAATCCTGATGAAACGAATAACCACACCAAGAGGAAGTGGGATGCTTTTTACGATTTTTCGAAAAGTAATAATATTGATGTTTTACTGCTTGGAAACTCACACCTTTATTCAGGTATTAATCCTAAAAACTTGAGTGTTACTCTAGGTGTTAATGCTTTTATACTAGCATCGCCTGGCACAAATATATCTGATACTTATTACGGCTTAAAAGAAGCGCTAAATAGAACAAGCCCCAAGCTAGTTGTAATTGAAACATATGGTATTAATAACTTTAATCCCTATAAACTTAAGGATGGCTCTTTGTCCGATCAGTTTAAGAGTTTTTATGCGCGAAAGAATGTCACAACCAAATTGGCATCAACTCCCTTTCTTTTTAAGTCTGATAATTATGTTTATGCTTGGTCGAATACTATTCGAAATCATGAATTTATTTTCAATGATACAAAGCAATTAGAAAAGAATAAGGTTTTGATTAAGAAAAAGCCAAGGAAGAATAATAAGCTATATTTGGGAAGATATGTACGATTTCAAACCGGTGTTGAAGATGATATAATGGCTAAGTATGACTCGCTGGGAGCTCCTGTGGATGGTGATAATTATTTGTACAGCGAGTATGCTGAGATGTATGTGAAAATGATTGTTGATTTATGTAAAGAAAAGGATGTAGAGCTGATATTTCTTACATTACCAATGTATTATAAGCATATCGATAATTATTTGGTTTGGGATAAAAAAATAGGAGAGATCTTAAATAAATACCCAAATAAGTGGATTAATATGCAAAACCCTTATGATATGTCGAGGTTTACTGCAGTATGTTTTGAAAATACCTATAAGACCAATCAGCATATGACCTATAATGGCTCTTTGATAGCAACCTATAAGCTAGCTGAGTTCATAAAGTCTAAAGTAAATGTAGTATTGCCCAATAGGAAAAATGAAGCCAAATGGAATAAGATGTTTTATGGCCAAGAGGGGTATTTTGATAATATGCCTGTGTCGTCAAATGATGCTGCGAACAAATTGATATGTCAAAATTTAACGATGAATAATGTACATATTCAAGATGTGTCGGTATTAAGAGCGGGTAAAAACAGATTGATAGTAGCAAAAATTGATAGAATGGCAAATGACATTAGTAGGTGTAAACTCAGGATTGCGGTTAGCTATGCTCAGAATAATGAGATTAAGATTGCAAATATTGATTTACACTATGATGTGTTTCACGAAATGTCGGATAAGATGGTTTTTAAAGCAATGATAAAGCCGATTGATATACGAGAGCTTAAAGATGCTGTAATTATATGTAAATAAAGCTTAGATGTGCATTTACTTAATTATAAAACCTCCATTATCATCAAGCCGTCGCGCAAGGGGAGCAGAAGGTTGTTTACCTTGTCGCAGGACTGAATATAGTCGTTAAAATGTTGAATGGCGGCTGTCTCAGAGTCTTTTTCGCTAACTGTATTTATCACTTTTCCACTCCATAGTACATTGTCGGCAATGATAAAACCACCTTTGCGTACTTTTGGTAATACCAAGTCAAAGTAATTCTTATAGTTTATTTTATCGGCATCGATAAATACCAAATCAAAAGTCAAGTCCAATTCGGGGATGATATTTAAGGCATTACCAATGTGCAGTTCTATTTGATGTTCCACATTTGCTTTTATGAAGTAGCTTTTTACAAAATCTTCCAATTCAGCATTTATGTCAATTGTATGAATGCAAGCATCAGCTTCAATTCCTTCTGCCATTGCAATAGCCGAATAGCCAGTATAAGTACCAATTTCGAGTATTTCCTTTGGGCGAATCATCTTTACCATCATCTCAAGAAACTTGCCCTGAAGGTGTCCTGATAACATTCGTGGACGAAGAACTTTTAGATGCGTTTCTCGATCCAAATTGACCAGAGTTTTGCTTGGCAAAGTAGTATGTTGCTCTGAATAGTCGTATATTTTTTTGTCTAAAAAATCCATTATTTAAGTATTTTGTCCATTGTAAATAAGGAGGCTTAATTGATTTGGATCAAAAATTTCGTTTGACACATCGAGCAGTTGTTCTGCGCTTATCTCGTCAATCTCCTTAAGCACCTGCTCAATGCTATCTACCTTATCATAAGCCAAAATACTTTTACCGATGGCGAGCAATTCATTTACATTCGATTCTTGACTAATAGCAATTTGACCTATCATTTGTTGCTTGGCACGTTGTAGCTGTAGACTGCCCAATTTACGATCGCGTAATTTTTTAAGTTCATTATGCGCGAGTTTAATTGTTTTTTCCAAGGAGTCGAAGTCGGTGCCAAGGTAAATGGAAACAATTCCAGTATCGGAGTATTGGGTGTAATTAGATTCTATATTATAGCAAAATCCATATTTTTCACGGATACCCATATTTAATCGAGTATTTAATCCTGGACCTCCAAGAATATTATTTAGCAAGACCAAGCTAGCGCGTTTTTTATCTTGCCTATCGTAAGCTTCATTGGCAATAATACAATGAGCTTGATACATTCCCTTATTGAAAGCTTGGGTTTTGGGGATATAGCCTGAAAAATTTTTACGTTTAAATGTTCTGGGGTTAGACTTAGCCTTCCCAAAATACTTCTCCGAAAGTTTTATAAGCTTATTGAAATCGATATCACCCACCGAGCAAATTACTGTTTCTTCGGTGTTGAAGGTTCGCTTAATAAAGCGAAATATATTTTGTCTGCTAAATCCTCGTACCAACTCTTTTGTGCCAAGTATGTTTCGGCCCAATGCATGCCCTGCAAATACTTGGTCTTCAATTTCATCAAAAATCTCTTCTGCAGGATTATCACGGTAGGAATTAATCTCATCAATAACAACCTCCTTCTCTTTTTCTATTTCATTCTTCGGAAAAATAGAGTTAAGGCTGATATCGGCAAAAAGCTCTAAGCTGCGTTCGTAATATGGGCTAAGAAATGATGCATATATACAAGTCTCTTCTTTGGTAGTATAGGCGTTTAGCTCACCACCTACATTTTCTAGCCTACTAAGAATATGAAATGCTTTTCTTTTCGTGGTTCCCTTAAAAATTGTATGCTCAATAAAATGGGCTATACCTTGCTCATTTTCCATCTCATCACGAGAGCCTGTATTTATTATTACCCCACAATGTGCCACTTGATTTTTCACGGGTTTGTGAATAATACGTATGCCATTGCTAAGTGTATGCCTTTGATATTCCATTGAGAAATTTAATTTTGGCAAAAGTAAAGTTTTGTGCTGTAGTTTTAACAGGAAGTGTTTAAAAATTAAAACCTCCGGTTTTTGGAGGACCGGAGGAAAAAATAATTAATCACTAATTAATAAATTGAGGTAGGAGTAAATGTATAGTGTAAACTGATAATCATTCAATTTACGTTTGTCAAAGATAATGTAAAAAAAGAAAAGTCTATAAATAATGACGATTTATCATTAAAAGTTACAATGGTATTATCGGATTATTAATGCAAAATGAATGTGTTGCATAGTCATCTGTATTATGAGTGGGGCACCTTAGAGCAAGTCGTATATAATCAGACTTATACGTAAGTTTAATGGGTCGTTCAAAAGGTGTATAAATATAGTTAATACGCATTGAATTTACCTATAAATATGAAGTTGTTAACAATTGCTTGTCTACGGACGGGTAATTTTATTGCTTAATAAATTTACCGTATAGCATTTTATTACTAGTGTTGATTTCAATAAAGTAAATCCCACTACTCAATCCTGAAACGGAAATATTAATGGTAGAAGTAGCCTTATTACTTTCTTTAAGTATAACTTCGCCCAGATTATTCATAATCCTAATTGTACATTCTTGAAAATCATACTGAGATAAATCTATATTGATTTCATTATTTGTTGGGTTAGGATATATCTTAAAGCTTGTTGTCTTTTGATTGCTATTATCGATACTATTTGCTAATGCATATATATCAGATTCCCAAACACTACGTCCATATGTTGCAGCTCTAATTTTATTACCAGGATAGAATATCTCTAGTTCTTGCACTATCACATTGGGTAGGTTTTTCATAAATGGAATCCAGTCAGTTTTATTATCATCAATATAATAAACACCCACATCAGTGCCAATATAGAGACCGTTAGTGGCGTTTTTTTCAAAAACAATACAGTTTGCTGGTAGGTTTGGAAGGCTGCCTGAGATATTGGTCCAGCTTTGTCCTCCATTAGTAGATTTCATTACTTTGTTTCCATTATTGTAACCACCAATTGTAGCCCATAATGTGTTAGGGTTGTTTGGGTGAATCGCAAAGTAGGTAACAGTGCCACTAATGCCACTAATGCTAGTCCAGCTAGTACCACCATTTATGGTCTTTTTTACTCCATGAGGAGATGAAATATAAATAACTTGCGAATTGGATGGAGCAACAGCCAGCACGTCGATTGGGTAATTGCTAGGCGGAAAGTTTGATTTCTTTACCCAAGAGCTGCCCTTGTTTGTAGAACGATATACATTAATAAATCCAGCAAAAAGTACATTAGGATTGCTGGCTTCCATTACGTATGGAGTTACCCAGCCACCTGTTTCAGTTATTCCATTGGTAATGGGAGTCCATGAAGCTCCTCCATTGGCTGATCGGTAAATGTTTCCATAATACATTGATGCATACATGATATTATTATTATTATAGTCAATAATGCATTCCATTCCGTCGCCACCTAATATTTTACTCCAAGAGTTTGTTAGCAGGCTAGAGCCATTATCTTGCCATCCGGTGAGTATTTTACTTGCATTGGTAGCAGAAGCTCCTAAACGATAAATTTGTCCAATTTGAAGTCCGTTATATTTTGTGGCCCAATTGCTACCATTATTACTACTATATGATGCTCCTCCATCGCTACACGCCCATATTGTAGTATTGTTATGTGGCGAAAATTCCAAGCCGTGAATATCAGCATGTACATAAGGAGCTCCAGTTCCTTGCCAATGTGCATTTATTGACCATGTACTACCACCATTAATTGATCTCCAAATATTTACTCCGCCTGTGAAAACCATATTTTTATTTGTTGGTGACACGACAAGTGCTAAATCGTACCAACCTTGTCCTTTCGAATCAGATCCATTATATTTCCAACCTAATAGATTTGGAGATGTGGCTCGAGTCGAGAAACTTGTGCCACCATCTGTAGATCGGTAAATGCCAGCGAAACCATTATCCGACTTTTTACTACCGAGTACATAAATATAATTTGCATCGTCAGGGGTTACGGCTATTTCTATTCTGTTTGTTGTAACAGTAGCTGAAAATGATAGATAGGCAAAACTACTACCCGCATTGGTAGTTCTTAATATTTTTGTAGATGTTGCAAAATATATAGTACTTGGGTCGCCAGGCTTGAATTCCATATCACGAAATAGTCCTGGTCGAATTTTGGCCCAGTTAGTACCTCCATCGGTAGTTTTGTAGATTCCCAAATTTGTAGTTGCGTAAACTGTATTTTTGTCGGTAGGATGTACCAGTACTTTATAAACTAAACGCTTGTTTGAAACGGTATAGGATAAGCCTGTTGTTGACCAATTTATACCACCATCGGTAGATTTTATTACACCAATTGTATAAGTGTCTTTAGCATCTCCATCACCTGTTGCAGCATATACCGTATTAGGATCTGATTGTGAAAAAGCAATACTTGATATGCCGAGTGTTCCAAGGTTGTCGGTATAGGTAGTCCATGAACTACCGTTATTTGTACTTACCCATATTCCACCTGAAGCAGCTCCTGCGAGTATAAAGTTGCTGTTTGTTGGGTGAAAAGCTATGCAATTTAATCTGCCAGCCCCAGTTCCTTGAGCAGCTCCATTTGGACCTAGCGAAGTCCAGTTACCAGCTGTTCCCTGTCCCATTCGAGTAGTAGCATAATATTGTTGAATATTTTGATAAACTTTGTAACCATCTGATGCATGTGTGAATTTGCCATCGGCATCAACTCGGTTTTTCATGAAATGTTCCCAGCGCTTAAACTGCTTCCATCCTTTACCTTTTTCATAAGATTTATCCTGAAAATACTCATTAAATAAGCGTTGGGTTTCGAAGAAATTTGCATTAGGATCTTGCATGGATTCTACCCATTCTTGAGCGTAAGTACTATAGTTAAAACTTA
>JAGLCR010000033.1 GCA_023146135.1 Bacteroidales bacterium | reverse complement strand
TGTTATTTTTAGCAATAATGCGGCGAATATACTACTAAATATCAGATGTGGTTTTTGATTAATTTCCCTATCTTCGTAGCATATTCTAAATAATCTTTTATGCGTAATTTTCGTCTTTTTTACATCTTGATATTGATACTGTTAGTAAGCGTGTCATCTTCTTCTTATTTATTTTCTCAATCAAACTCTTCATCAAAATATTTTAGTTCAGCTTGTAAGCTTAGTTTTAGTCCTGCTGTAGTTAAAAATGATTATTTGACACATTTACAGCATATTGATTCTGTTTTTGAGGGAAATAAAAACTATCAAGCCTATTTAATTGGAATTAAAAATCAGATTAATTCATATAATTATTCGATGGTTCATATAGTTGCTAATTCGGCTCATCGTATTTTGGAAAACCCCGTGGATACACCCCTTGTAACAAATGGTTTTGAAACCAATAATTATAATGGCTCTGTGCCAAATGATAATACTATGGCAATTTCCAATGATGGAATTGTATTATCTGCTATCAATACCAATATCATGTTTTACGACACTAAAAATGATAGTGTATTAAAGGTGATTTCTTTATCTAAATTTTCGGATACCTTAAGCAATGTTTCGTCCCATCAATACGATCCAAAAGCGATATATGATTATGAAGAAGATCGGTTTATTCTTGTGTATTTGGCTGGTTCAAAATCCCATGAATCTAATATAATTGTGGCATTTTCGAAAATGGCTGACCCAATGGGTGAATGGAGTATCTACACTTTGCCTGGCAATCCGTTGAACGATACTTCCTGGACTGACTACCCTGCAATATCCCTAAGTAATGATGAATTATTTATTACAGGAAATCTATTGAAGGATGGAGGCTCTTGGCAAACATCATTTAAGCAAAGCGTGGTTTGGCAGATTACTAAAAAGGATGGTTTTGATGGGGACTCATTAAGTGCAAAACTTCATTATGATATCGAGTATGATGGTAATAATGTGCGCAATATTCATCCTGTTAGAGGAGGAAATGCTTTTTATGGCCCGGAGGTTTATCTACTATCAAATCAAAACTTTGCCTTAGAATCGGATAGTTTTTATTTAATCAAAATAAGTGATAAGCTAAGCTCATCATCGACAAAGCTCACTTTAGACCTTTTATTATCAGATGTTAATTATGGTATGCCGCCCAATGCTAGTCAGCCAAGCACAAAGAAGTTGGCCACTAATGATGCAAGGGTTTTAGGAGCATTTTATCAAAACGGTCAAATACAGTTTGTAGGCAATAGTGTACATATATATTATGATGGTGATACAAATCGTATCGCGGGCTTTTATCATGGGGTAATCAAAAGTGTAACTGATGTGCCAAAATTGCATCTAAACATATATAATGATGCTAATATCCCAAAAATGGAGTACGGTTATCCTAACATTTCTTACTGTGGTTTAAATAGCAAAAGTCAACAGTCGATTATTACTTTCGATTATGCATCAAAAACTATGAAAGCATCTTTTGGTAGTGTGTTTTTTGAAAAGGATGATACCTTTTCGCCCTTAGGGAGCTTGAAAACAGGTAATACTACCATTTATATTTTGTGGGGCACTCAGCGCTGGGGTGATTATTCGGCGACACAACCAAAGTATAATGAAGTGGGTGAAGTGTGGGCAAGTGGCACTTTTGCTAAAAGTGTTGGTGGAAAAAGAGCCTATGGAACATGGGTTTCTGCGCTGCGAAGTCCAATAAACGATGAAATTGTGGCTGCAAAGGAGTTTTCGGCAAAGGCTTATCCAAATCCTCCCGTAAACCAACAAATGTCCATAGAGTTTAACCTTACTGAGGATCAAAAAATTCAAATTGAATTGGTAGGAAGTAATGGTCAAATAATTACTCAGTTGTATAATAACAATGCAAAAGCTGGAAAGAATATGTTTACATTTTCAACCTTACCATTGGAAAATGGTATTTATATTATTAGGATTTTAAATGCCGATAAGATTCTTTATTCTCAGAAGATTACGGTGGTTCAGTAACTTATTATCTTATTTTAAGAATTTTAAAAACAAAACTAATTATGATGACGAACACAATTTTATTGCAAGATTCTACCTCTATTTTGGCTGGTTTAACCTTTGGTTGGGTCGTAACTATTATTTTATTGAATATAATCTATATCGTTGCCGAATGGAAGATATTCACTAAGGCAGGTAAGCCTGGTTGGGCTATACTAATTCCAATATATAATATCATTGTTTTACTTGAAATTATTGGTAAGCCTTGGTATTGGATCTTCCTATTGTTGATACCAGGTATTAATTTCATATTTGTTATCTGGATGACAAATCTTCTTTCAAAAAGCTTTGGCTATGGAGTAGGATTTACTTTGGGCTTGATATTTTTAAGTTTCATATTTATATTAGTTTTAGGCTTTGGTGATAGTCGGTATGTAGGACCTGCAGGCGCTACTAACGAATAAGACGATAATTACTATTTTCTTGGTATTCAGGCTTTTCCTTGTTTAGGGTAATTTTAAAGTCTGAAACAGATAGCCTGTCCTTTTTAGGATTCCAAATATATACTTTTAGCACTCCTTTACCTTTGATGAGAGGGAGTGTCTTTTTATAAAATACCTCTTTTGTTACTTTGGGTTTTATAAAAAAGTGTAAAGGTGCAGATGACCAATAGCTATCATTATTATCGTAGTTGATTGAAAATACGATATGAGAATTTACAATAGCTGATGAATCAAGAAAAGTAGCTTTTAGGTAGACAATATAATTGCTATCACTTTGCGAATCCACAGTTTTCTGGGAGAAATTATAATTCAAACCATTGCTATATTCCACAGGTTGTAAGTTGATTAAGGTGTCGGTAATTGTTTCATACTTGCTAATATAGCTTTGTGGTAGTTTTCTTGCATCATTCTCAGAAATAGTTTTATCCTTAGTGTATTCAAAGGCCATAGCATTGGCAGCGTAAAGAATTTGATGTTTTTTATAAGGAAACTGATTGATAATCATATTTATGGCAAGTTCGTTGCTGGGAGCTAATATTACATAGTCAATAAGTTGAGCACGGCTCGTGTCTAATGTGTTTTGGAGAATAGTTAAATCCGATTCGTCTTGAATTTTCCATTGTGCAAATTGTATAAATGCCGTGTCTTTACCTAAGTAATACTTAATATAATCAGGTGAGTTACTATCCATTATGCCTAGGGTGGTACTATTTGATTTGTTATTTGAATGCCATTTTTGAAGATGTTCTGCTATACCTTTAAAATTTTGGACGTTTACTGCTCGCTCCTGATGAATCGTTAAACTACTTATAATAAAGCTAAGAGAAATGATACCGATTGCAATAAGTGCTTTATTATTAAGGTTTGATGGAGCAAATGAGAAGATCCATACTAGTATAAAAGGCATGCTGAATATTAAAATACTATCTTGAAGTATGGGGTTTATGTAGATGGAATATGCTAAGCCAATGGCAATTGGTAAAATGAAAAATAGTAATAATAAGCTGCGAATTTTAAACTTAGAAATCGGGTATTCCAATTCTTGCACCTTTGATTTTTGCCGGAGTATGAGAATAACTATAAGAATTAATCCGAGAATGATAAAACTATTAAAAATGAACTCAATATGCCCAATTGGCCAATCCCAATTGGGAGCGCCAAGCCAAGTGCTTAATCCACCTTTGCTAAAATGGTGCAATGTCATTTTAATATGTGGAATAAAAAGAATGCTGCCAATTACTGTTGAAAGAAAATAGCTTTTATAGTTTTGTTTGTTAAGAAATAATATTGCTGATATTCCTATGATAAAAGCTAAAAGAGCGCTGAAGTAATGATTGTATAGATTAAAAGCAAAGGCAATAGCTAAGAGAGAACTATATAAGTATATATTCTTCTTTTCCTTTTCCGATGGAAAAAGAACGATACTCCACAGCCAAACCAAAACAAGAATAAGAAGAAGACCTGAGCTATATGGGCGGGCAATTTGGGAATACATTAAAGGGAAGCTCAAAAAAGCTATGCTTGCTGCAGAGAGTAGGGCAGTAGTACTGCTAAACCATCGGCGGCTAAACAAAAACATAAATAATATGGATAAAGTGCCTGCTAAAATAAATGGCAGTCGTATTGATGCAACAGAGTTACCAAATAGATACGTCCAATAATAAAGAAATATTTGTACGCCAGCGGGATGAAAATCAATAGCCACACCTTGTGCCACTATATCATGTAAGTTGCTAAAATTTAGCCTGTATATTGCACTTAATTCATCGTTAGACAGCGAAAAATTTGCGTAATTGTATAGTCGAATAATAAAGCCAAGAAAAAGTATTATAGCTAAAACAATATATTCTTTTTTTTGCTGGCTCATGGCTGTCTATGAATGCTTTATACTAAAATTAAGCTTTTCGTCTTTGATTAAGAGCTTCGAAAAGCATTACACCCGCAGCTACCGATACATTTAAGGAAGCAATATCGCCAACCATTGGTATTTGAACTGTTTCATCACAAAGTTTAATATACTCTCCCGAAACGCCATCTTCTTCGGAGCCCATGATAATGGCTGTAGGAGTTGTATAATTTACTTCATCATATATGGCTGTTGCTTTTTCGCTGGCAGCATAAATTTGAAGCCCACTATCTTTCAAAAACTTAATACTATCCTTCAAATTGAAGCTACGCACTATTGGAACTCTAAGAATGGCACCGGCAGAAGATTTTACGGCATCGGCATTTATTCGAGCAGAGTTTTGTGCAGGAACTACAATCGCGTGAACTCCTGTGCATTCAGCTGATCGTGCAATGGCACCAATATTTCTAATGTCGGTGATACGGTCGAGCAGTAATATAAGAGGCGTTTCTCCATTTTCATATACTAAAGGTAAAACTTGTTCCAATTGTTGATACTCTACATTGGAAATATAAGCAATAATACCCTGATGATTTTTCCGTGTTACCCTATTCATTTTTTCTATTGGAACAAATTGAAAAGGGGTTTCAGTTTCCTTAGCTTTATGAATAATACTTTGAATGGCATCATTACGTATTCCCTTTTGTATCAATAATTTGTCAACCTCTTTGCCGCTATCAAACGCCTCCTGAATGGGATGTGTACCGTAAATAAAATCGTCTTTTTGCTTCTTTTGTCTGTATTCCATAATGTGTTTAATATATTAGTTTTATCGACGCCATATTTCCAATGAGATATTCCAAGGTGAATTATAAATTGGTGACCGGTCTAATAGATAATCTGTATTGGTGAATGGGTTGTCCGTTTTATAAAAATCAAATTTTAAGTTTTTGTTATTCTTTTGATATCCATACACCCAGGTTTCTAATTGCGAATCGCGAAAAACCACGTCAGGAGGTCCAAAAACAATAAATATCATTCCTCTATCAGTCATCCAGCCCTCACGGTCTGAGTAGAAAAGCATGTTTGCTTGCTGCACTCGGTTATAGTATAGACCAATCATTCGACGTGCTCGGTCTTTGTTTCCAGATATATTTATCCAAAAATCATCCACAGCTTTTTTCTTGTCTTTCTCATTTATTATTGCCTTAAACTCTTTGTAAGTAGTGATATATCTGAGTGGCATCACCATTTGCATGGGTGAATTAATAAATGGATATACGCTAGTAAACTGATATACCGTAAATCCATTTTGGGCAACCGAGTCAAGCATAATATGATAGTAGCCTTGATTTTGAAAAGTTAGTTCTTCACTTATACCATTTTTGAAAGTAATGCGATAGATACTGTCGGTATGTACAGTTCTTTTATTTTGTGTATTACTACTCATGGGAGGGCGAGGAGCTTTAAGATTTGGTTGAAAAAATTTAACCCAGGCTGTAGTGATATTCGTGTCACGGTGCACCAAATGATAGGTCTCTTTTCGGTTTACGAAATCAACAATCATGGGCAAATTATCAGAGGCCTTCATATAATAGTTTTGCCGTGTGTCTTTCGTTAATTTATTGATTTCTAAAAATCGTGTGTTTGTATTTCCGTTATTCAAATCGGTAAGGCTTAGTTTTACAACATAGGAATAACCCATTTTGGCTTTTATGGGAAATGAACCCAAGCTTGAAACGTCAATACCCTTATTTGTATTGTCATAGATATTTATACTTCCACTGTCAATTAGCTCTTTGGCTTTGTAATTCATATACAATGCATAATGAATACGAGCTTTGGCTTCAAAATTTACTGAATCTCGATCTGGTAGAAATTGTAGCTCACTCAGATTTACTTCGTAAAGGATAATACTACTTGTGTCAAACTCGTGATAAACCTTGTAATTAGGATGTATCTGACTATCATCAGGTCGGTAATTGCTAGATATATTTTCTTTATGCAAGTTTTTTTGAGCATCAATATTATTGATTCCCACAGCTATAAAGAAAAGAAATAATATGTATTTATTCATGATGACTATTTAATTGATTGGTTCAAATTAAGCTCCTCTTTACTCGCAATATTGTTAGCGAATGAGCTAGGTAATTCTTTTTTTGACTTTGCACCCAATTTCTTAATCTTCTCTGCCTTACTAATAAGGTTGCCTTTTCCAGTATACAGTTTCTTACGTGCATCTGCATAGCTTTTATCCAAATTACTGATTGCTTTTTCTATCTTATCAAAGTCCTCCAAAAGACCCATAAACTTATCAATAAGCGAGCCACTTTCTTTGGCTATCTCTGCCACGTTTTTATTCTGCTTGTCTTGGTACCACAGCTCACGTATCATACGTAAAGCCGCAATTAAATTTGTAGGGCTAATTAATAGAATTTTGTTTTTATAAGCATTTTGCCACAAATTGGGGCTGTTCTGAATTGCCAATAAGTAAGCAGGCTCAAGAGGTAAAAACATCATTACAAAATCAGGACTTTTACAGTCTTTAAGAAGATCTTGATAATTTTTATCACTTAATTCCTTCACATGTTTGTTCACAGAAATAATATGCTTTTTAAGAGCGTCTTTCCTTTCAGTATCAGTGTTTGCTGATATATACTCCTCATAATTAGTGAGGGATACTTTGGAGTCAATAATAACGCAACGGTTTCCAGGATAATTTACCACCACATCAGGTCTTGACTTGCCACCTTTTTCATTGTCGAACGATTTTTGAACAAAATACTCTCTTCCTTTTGTGAGACCAGATTGCTCTAAAATATTCTCAAGAATCATTTCGCCCCAATCACCTTGCACTTTACTATCTCCTTTAAGTGCTTTGGTTAGGTTTTGGGCATCTGAAGTTAATTGTGAGTTCAACTTTGCTAATTTTTCAATTTCGGTGGCCAATGAAAAGCGTTCGCGAGTTTCTTTTTCATAGGTGTCGCGAACCTGAATCTTGAATTCTTCAATTTTTATCTTTAATGGATTTATTAATTCCTCTATCCCTTTTTGGTTTTTTTTAGATAGGCTATTGGTTTTTTCTTCCAATATATCATTAGCTAAGTTCTTAAATTCAGCCTTAAAATGTTCTTGAATCTGTTTACTTTCTTCCTTCTGTTCTTTTAATACTTTTTCTTTCGTGTCTATGTTATTTTGAGCAACTTTTAAATCACCTTTTATGGTAAAAAACTTATGCTCCAAGTCTTGTATTAACGTACTTTTAAGCTTAACTTCTTGCTGTAATAATACAATTTCTTTTTGCTGCGAATCTATAATATCCTCGAGGTTTTTGTTTTGAGAAAGGCTATAACTTAGTTTTGTATTGTAAATAAAAAACAATACTCCAGCACCTAAAATTAAACCTATGAGAATATATAATAAGTCCATGCTTTTACTTAAATTTTACGATCCAAAAGTCCATACCACCTTCACCAAATGAGTTTGTTGAGCCTGCGCAAATAAAGCCCCCATCTTTAGTTTTTATCATTCGTGATACTATATCATTTCCCACGTCACCAAATGTTTTCTCCCACATTGTCTTACCATTTTTGTCGAGCATCATTAGCCAAGCATCAAGTTTGCCTTCACCTTTTGAACCCGTAAAACCGGCCATTAAATAGGAATTGTCGAATTGTACTACCGACACCCATTCATCCTCTTTACCACCACCATAAGTATGCTCCCATTCTGAATAGAATTCTTCTTCTAGCTTGATGACCCAAGAATCAAAAAAACCTTTACTATTGGTCATAGTACCACCAACTATTATATAGCCATTATTCTCGGTAAAGCAAAAGTCATTACCATGCTCAAAAGCACGACCTCCAAAATTTTTCTTTGTTCTAATATTTCCTCGTACAGGATCCATCTTATAAAGAGTGGCGTCAAGACCACCGTTTCCTGAAGAATTTGAACTTCCTATAATATATATGAAACTATCTTGAGGGTTTAGTTTAATCCTACCAGGAAAATCAGTTCCACCACCACCAAAATTCTTTTTCCAAAGTAGCTTTCCTCTTTCCTTTTCAGAGGCAAAAGGCTCTACCTTTAAAAAGTAAATATCACGACCTCCACTACCCTTAGACTTGGTATATCCTGCAATGTAAATATTCCCATCGTTGGAATGAATTACTTGTGTTGCAACATCTTCTTTACTACCACCATAAGCACGTTCCCATTCTTGGCTACCCTCTTTATCTATTATTACAAGCCAAAAATCCTCTTTTCCTTCACCTATAGAGGCTGTTCCACCTACCATAGCATAACCATTGTCTAATTCAATTACATCATATAGTTCGTCATCTTTTCCTCCCCCGTAGGTCATATCCCAATCCATACTTCCATCTTCTCTGAGCTTCATTGCCCAGCCATCCTTTTTGCCACTGCCTTGCGACTCGGTGTAGCCTACAACCAAAAAACCACCATCTTTAGTTTCAATAATACTTCGGGCTTCATCATTTTTAGCTCCGCCGTAAGCTTCGTTCCACTGCTCCTGGTTTTGACTAAATAGCATACTAATGCTTAGTATTCCTATTAAAGTAAATAGTGTTTTTTTCATATTTAACGGCTTTTGTACGGTGTTTATCTTGTATGTGTAAAGCAAACAAAGATAAGGCATTTTCTTATTGAGTTTGGTCTTATTAGTTTGTTAAATATCAGCCATTTTTCACTATTAGTAATAGCCGTATTTTTAAGTGTTAGTAGCTGATTATTAGACAGTATAGTGTTAAATGTAAATATTTGTGAGCCAACATATAATAATACGGGTTTTCAAACGCTTAATTAAGGTTGAATTATAGTAAACATTTAACTACTTTTGCAGCCATGTTTAAAAAGACGACTTATATAATCATAATTAGCCTAGTAGTAGTGCTTTTGGGCTCTTGCAACCGTTTTACGAAGTTGCAGAAAAAAGGAACTCCAGAGGAAAAGTATAATGCTTCGATGGTTTATTATGAAAAAGGGGACTATTATCATGCGCTCCAACTTTTTGATGAACTTATCGTTTTATATCGTGGCACAAGAAAGAGTGAGAAGATATATTACTTATATGCAATGAGTTACTATAAGGAAAGGGATTATATTTTAGCTAGTTACCACTTTAAGTTTTTTGCAAAAACATTTCCTCGTAGCCCATTTGCTGAAGAATGTATGTACTTAAGTGCTTATTGTAAATATTTGGATTCACCAAAATATAGTCTTGATCAATCGAGTACTGAAGCTGCTATTCGTGAAATGCAGCAGTATATTAATACTTATCCTGACTCTGAAAAAGTTGAAGAGGCAAATAAGGTGATGGATGAATTGCGTTTGAAATTGATTCGTAAAGATTTCAATTCGGCTAAGGAGTATTTGAAGACAGAGTATTATCGTGCAGCCATCTATTCATTAAATCAGCATATCAAAGATTTTCCCTCATCACCATTCCTTGAAGAGTGCACATATTTGATTATTAAGGCAAATAATATTTACGCTAAAAAGAGTATATTTAGTAGGCAAGAAGAGCGATATAATTTGGCCATAGCGGCATTTAATGATTATCAAGCAAAGTATCCTGATGGAAGGTATATGAAGGATGCAAAAAAATTATTGCATAGTTCGAATAAAGGTATTGTGAAAGTAGAACGTTTTCGTAAACGTCGTCATAGAGTTTTATAAAGTAGAAATAGATTTAGATTATATATATTATGGATTACAAAAAAATTACAACCGAAACAACTGCAGAATCTTATAATGTGGTTAATTTTGAAGAAGGAACTGACAATATTTATGAGTCATTGGCTATTCTTGCTCGTAGAGCGAACCAAATTGGTTTGGAAATTAAAGAAGAGTTAAACGAAAAAGTTTCTGAGTTTCAAACAAGTACTGATACATTAGAAGAAGTTTTCGAAAATCGTGAGCAAATAGAAATTGCACGTTATTACGAGCGTTTACCTAAGCCAACACTAATGGCTATTCATGAGTTTTTGAATCACAAGGTATATCACCGTAACCCTGTGAAAGAAAGTAGTAAGGATAATTTCTAATAATGCTAAAAGGAAAAAAAATAATTATTGGAATTACTGCCAGTATAGCGGCATATAAGATTCCATTGCTTGTGCGATTGCTGAAAAAGGCTGGTGCAGAAGTGAAGATTATTATTACTCCTTCAGCAAAGGATTTTGTTACTCCTTTAACCTTAAGCACCCTTTCTGGAAATCCTGTTTTGTCAGAGTTGTTTGATAAACAGGATGGTAGTTGGAATTCGCATGTGGAACTTGGTTTGTGGGCCGATTTGTTTTTAGTGGCACCTGCTTCGGCAAACACTTTGAGTAAAATGGCTCATGGTGCTGCAGACAACCTCTTACTTACTTCCTATCTTTCGGCTCGATCTCCAGTATTTATAGCACCAGCTATGGACTTGGATATGTATAAGCATCCTTCTACCAAGCAAAATATTGACTTGCTACGCTCTTTTGGACATTATATTATTGAGCCAACTGAGGGTGAATTAGCATCAGGCCTATGTGGAGCCGGACGTATGGAAGAGCCTGAAGTAATGTTTGATATAATTCAAGATTTTTTCAAAAAAAAAACGAAACTAAGCGGTAAGAAAGTTTTAGTTTCTGCAGGTCCAACCTTCGAGGCCATTGACCCTGTACGTTTTATCGGTAATCACTCATCTGGAAAGATGGGCTTTGCTATTGCTGATGAGCTTGCAAGTCGTGGAGCGATTGTTACTTTGGTTAGTGGTCCTGTAAATATCTCATCAACTCATGCTCATATCAAACGAATAGATGTAACTACGGCTGAGCAAATGTACGATGCCTGTATTGCAAATTTCGAAAGTATGGATATTGGTATTATGGCTGCTGCAATAGCTGATTTTACACCTAAAAATGTAGCTGATAGGAAGATTAAAAAAGAAAATGCTACTCCTGTTATAGAATTAGTATCTACAAAAGATGTTCTGAAAGAAATGGGTAGGCAAAAGAAAGATAATCAGTTGCTTATTGGTTTTGCATTGGAAACAAATGACGAAGTTGCCAATGCATTGAAAAAATTACACAAGAAAAACCTTGATTTAATCGTTCTTAATTCGTTGCAAGATCCTGGAGCGGGTTTCAAACATGCTACAAATCAGGTTAGCCTGATTGATCGCAATGAACATATTCAAGCTTTTGAGCTTAAGAATAAGGACGATGTGGCAAGAGATATTGTAAACAGAATAGAAGAACTTATATAAATAATGTTTTTATGAAGAAGTCGTTTTACCTATTACTGATTAGTTTTTTTGCAGCAATAACTATCGATGCGCAGGAATTAAATTGTCAAGTGTCTATTAATAGTCAGCAGGTAGCTATTTCTGATAAAACCAAGTTTGAGACACTGCAAAAGTCAATTTACGAGTTTATGAATAATCGTCAATGGACGAGTACTAAATTTGATATTACAGAGCGTATTGAGTGTAGCATCTATATTACATTTGGCAAGAACTCCAGTGGCGATGTTTATTCAGGAAGTGTTCAGGTGCAGTCGAGTAGACCCGTTTACAAAAGTGCTTTTAATTCAATTATGGTCAATGTGGTAGATAATGATTTCGATTTTACATGGGTAGAGCACGATCCCTTAGATTTTCAGATTAATTCTTTCACAAGTAATTTAACCTCTGTTTTGGCCTATTATGCCTATATTATTATTGGTACTGACTTCGATTCGTTTTCCTTAAATGGAGGAAATCAATATTTTAATGATGCGCAAACCATTGTAAATAATGCGCAAAATGCTCGTGAATCGGGTTGGAAATCTTTCGAAGGTCAAAAGAATCGGTATTGGCTGATTGAGAACATTTTGAATTCAAGCTATTCAGATTATCGTCAGTTTACATATACTTACCATCGCTTGGGTCTGGATTTACTGAGTAGTAGTATGACCAAGGGCCGTTCTGCTGTAATGAGCTCGCTAAAATATTTACAAAAAGTACACCGTAATAGACCAGGATTATATATCATGAATTTACTAATGGATGCCAAAAGAGATGAGTTTATTGGTGTGTTTTCTGAGGCTCCTGTAAATGAGAAGAATGGTGCAAAAACTATTCTTTCTGAGATAGACCCTGCTCATGCTGGTGACTACCAAAAGATGGTAACAGGAGGAAAGTAAATTTGATTACAGAATATTAATAAGTTGTTCCTTGGTAGATAATTGTATTGTCGAAAGAAACGATACTCCCTTTATAAATTATTTTCTTATTGTCTGAAGTTGTTACTTTTGCGGTGGCAAATCCTGAAGGAGAAATATCCATTTGAATGTCGTAGAACCCAACTATTGCGGCAACTTTTAGCACCAAATAGTAATACCCATTCTTTTCGGTTTTACTTATCTTAAAACTTTCGATTTTCCCCTTAATACTTACACCGCCAACACCATTGATACCGATAAGCATAGCAGAGCCAAACTGAAAAACAGCTGTAGTTGAATCTATTGATATAAAGTTAATGGAGCTGCTTGCAGGAAAAACCTTTCCTTCACGGTTAATAATCTCATCAGCTTGAAATACAAATCGTTTTGATTCAATTAAAGCAGAAACTTGCTTGTGTGTTTCAGCTTCGTTCTTTTTCTTTAATTCTTTTTTCTCTTTTCTGTTCAACTTCTTGTTATTGTCTTGAGCTTGAAGCGAAAATGTAAGAAATAAAAACATCATTAATATGGAGAGTATTCTCATTTCGAGGTTTTTTAATATGGATATTATTTAGTAAAAATAATACTTGAGTCTTCTAATAGATCTTTCCCGAGGTATGATAAAAATATTTGGACCACAGCAATCGTATCTTTCTCACAATAGATTTTAATGCGTTCCAAATCATTTTCCTTCCAGTAGACTGACCAAACTTCGCTGCCATCTATATCATCTTTTGGTGTGGGGATATCAAATATTGCGGTAAGCAAGTCTAAAGAAGTATAATTTTTAAAATCACCAAACTTCCATAGCTCCATAGTGTCAAGGTGTCTGATTTCCCAAGGTTTTTTACCAGCCATATCCAAAATATTTGGAAGCTTAATGCGATTTATAAGCATTCGACGAGCGATGTAGGGGAAGTCAAATTCTTTTCCATTATGCCCACATAACAAATGGTCTTTGGTATTGAAATAGCCTCGCAGTAGCAGAGCAAACTCTTCAAGTAATAGTTTTTCATCATCACTATAATAAGATTTAACACGCAATTCATCTTTATGAAAAAAGGCTACTGATATACAAACAATCTTACCAAACTCAGCGTAAATTCCTGCTCTTGGATAAATGGATTTTGGAGTATCTTTTTCATCTTTAAGAAGAAATTGAGCTTTTTTAGTCCATAGTTTCTTATAACGTTCGGGTACTTTTGCAAAAGAAGGGTAGGCTGGAACGGTTTCTATATCTAGGAAAAGAATTTTGTTTAGTTCAATCTTGTCTAACATGGCTTTTAAGTTTTGGGTAAAGTTAGGAAAAATACTATAGCAGTACTTTTTATTCAAAAAAATATCAAAATTCTCAAATTAATTATCTCAATTATTTACGTACTTTTGCATACCATTAAAAAAGGATATTAAACTTATAAAAACACAAATATTATGGCAAAAGTTAAAGTTGCAATAAACGGTTTTGGTCGTATAGGACGTATCACTTACCGTGCTCTTTTAAAGAAAGAAAATGTGGAGGTTGTTGCATTCAACGATCTTACTGACCCTAAAACATTAGCACACTTATTTAAGTATGATTCAGTTCATGGAAAATTTGATGGTACTGTTGATGTTGACGGAGATAAACTAATTATCAATGGTAATGCTATTCGTGTGTATTCAGAGCGTAATCCTGCTGATTTGCCATGGGGCGATTTAGGAGTAGATATCGTAGTAGAATGTACGGGTATTTTCCGCAAACGTGAGCAAATGAACTGGCATATCGAAGCGGGTGCTAAGAAAGTATTATTAAGTGTGCCTTCTGCTGCAGCTAATGATGTGGACAAAACCATTGTATTAGGTGTTAATGATAATCTATTGACTGATGATGATAAATTGGTTTCAAATGCAAGTTGTACAACAAATTGTCTTTCTCCAATAGCAAAAGTATTACATGATAATTTTGGAATCAAAAGTGGTTTGATGAATACTATTCACTCATACACAAATGATCAAATTATATTGGATTCACCTCATAGCGATTTACGTCGTGCTCGCTCGGCTGCGGTTTCTATTATCCCAACAAGTACTGGTGCTGCCAAAGCTATTGGTCTTGTAATTCCTGAGCTAGATGGTGTACTTCATGGTTTAGCCATGCGTGTACCAACCCCTGATGGATCAGTGGTTGATTTGACCTGTGAATTAGAAAAAGTGCCTACTGTTGAAGAGATTAATGCTGTAATGAAAGCAGCTGCTGAAGGTCCAATGAAAGGAATATTAGAGTATTGTACTGACCCTATCGTAAGTATTGATGTGGTAGGAAATACACATTCTTCTATTTATGATGTTGCATTAACTATGGTAAAAGGAAATATCGTTAAGGTGGTTTCTTGGTACGACAACGAAGCTGGTTATTCAAACCGATTGGCTGATATGGTTGAGCGTATGGCTTAATCTAAAAAATAAATATATTGGAAGCCCTATTTGCTATGCAGATGGGGCTTTTTCTATTTTAAGTATCAGGAGATTAATTTGTGCAATTCATGGAAATTTGCAGATAATAAAATGAGTGAAGCAATAATTAAAACCTATATTTGTCTTTCTTTAAGAAAAATCTTTGACTGCAACACAAAAACATACACTCGACCCCAATAAATGGATTGCCAACTATGGCGATTATTTATTGAATTATGGCTACTCTCGATTGAGTTCGAGAGAGGTAGCGGAGGATTTATTGCAGGATACTTTTATGTCGGCGCTTAAGACAATGGAAGGATTTCGGGGTGATAGTAGCGAACAAACTTGGCTTACTGCTATTTTTAAACGAAAAATAATTGATTATTATCGAAAGAAAAGCACACAAAACGAGTTAAACGAATCGAAAATAAATAGTCCATTTAAGGATTCTGGTTTTTTAGAAGGTCATTGGGAGAAAAGTAGAGCACCAAAAGATTGGTCGGATCGAGATCCAAATTCTATTCACCAAAAAGAGTTCCAATCAATTTTGGAGGAGTGTATCTCCTATTTACCAGAAAAGTTACGTGGTGTTTTTATTCTTAAAGTGATGGAAGAAATGGAAAGTGAAGATGTGTGTAAGGAACTAGGATGTTCAGCGTCTAACTTTTGGGTAATTTTGCATCGAGCAAGATTGCGTTTGCGTGAATGCATAGAAAACAATTGGTTGAATGAGTAATATATTAAACGGCATAGGGAAAATGATGAATAAGCTCATGTTGAGTTGTGATGAGGCTACCATGCTTATCACTCGCTCCGATTTTGAGCAGCTTAGTTCCATTAAGCAGTTTAAGCTAAAAATGCATTTGGCCAGCTGCTCCATGTGTCGTAATTTCAAACAGCAGTCTTCCATTATCACTTCCCAAGTGAATGTGTTGAAGAAAGAGCTTGATACTAATAAGATGCGCGTGGCTTTAAGCGATGATTCCAAAAAGAACCTACAAGGTCTTATTGATAAAAATCTTAAGAAGTAGCTTATTAGGATGCTTATAAGCTAGCTGCCAACGAAGCAACTATTGATCCGATTTTCACAGATTATTTATAGCTAAGCCGTAGTACGGTCCTTCGGTAGGCTCATGTGCCTTTTTGATAAGGGTGGCTGAGCGTAGGCGAAGCCCAATCCCAAGATTTCCTCTTTATAAAAGTGATAATATTCCTCAATAAATCAGTGAGTTAAAATTTATTTCAATTTTTTTTGTAAGGAATTGAAATATACTCCGACTATATAAACGAAATCAGAAATTTATAAATCAATAATTAAATATTAAAAACCATGAGAACAAAAATTAAACAATTAACACTAGTAGCTGGAGCAGTAGTTCTAGGAGCATTTTTAACACTAAATGTATTTACAGCAGATGCAGAAAACCAAAATCCAACACAGGAGCAAACAGTCAATATGCAAATGGAATCAAATTCGGTAGCTAATTTATATGCTATTGGTGATGAAGGTAAATGTGGTGAAGGCAAGTGCGGCGAAGGAAAATCTACTGAAAAGAAGAAGTCCGAAAAGAAGACTGAAAAGAAAAAAGAGAAAAAGGCTGAAAAGAAAAAAGCAGAGAAGAAAAAGTCTGAGTCGAAATGTGGTGAAGGCAAATGTGGATAAGAACATAATTATTAAACACACACATAGGATTGAAAACTGCTCTGTGAATTTGCAGAGTAGTTTTTATTAAAATATTTATGTACGTATTGTGAGATAAATATTTACAATGCTACTTATTAAGAATACAATAAAAAAACAGAATATTATGAAATGCAAAATGACCGGTGTATGCGACACCATGAACGAGAAATTGACAAGCCTAAGAGACCTTCCATTATTAGCAATACGTTTAGTACTAGCATATGGATTTTGGAATCCGGCCATGATGAAATGGGGTAATATTGATGGAATAGCCGAGTGGTTTGGCTCAATGGGTTACCCCATGCCGCTTTTTAACGCCTATGCTGCCGCAACAACTGAACTCGCAGGTGCCGTATTATTATTAATAGGCTTTGGAACGCGCCTTATCAGTATACCTTTAATTATGGTTATGCTAGTAGCCATATTTACTGTTCATTGGGCAGGAGGGTTTGAAGCAGGGAATAACGGATTCGAAATCCCCCTTTATTATATGATAATGCTTTTTACATTGCTTATTTATGGTGGAGGTAACATTAGCCTTAATGGTTTAATCAAGAAATTTCAAAATCGGTAATTACCCAGAGTGATTTTGTTTGTTTGAGTTAAGAGGTCTGCATATCGAATGTAGACCTCTTTTCTTTTTTTTGTATTCTCAAAAATTGCACTTAACTTTGTTGTTTGATATCAATAAGATGTTACATATTGTTATCTCGATTTTCAAATAATCAACTGTTTATCTATGAAGAACATATCACTCTCAACTAAAGTATTAATAGGTGTACTAGCAGGAACAGGTTTAGGGTTCTTTTTTGGAGAGCATGTTGCTTGGCTGTCAGTCGTTGGTGATATTTTTATTGGTTTACTCCAAATGACCGTATTGCCTTATATTATGATTTCATTAATCGTAAATATAGGTCGTCTTTCCATGGAAAAAGCAAAGCGTCTTATCAAATATGGATTGATATTTTTATCAATGCTGTTGGGAATTGGATTAATTGCTTTATTTGTATTGCCATTTTCGTTTCCAAATTGGGGTAGTGGAAGTTTTTACAGCAACGATTTTGTGCAAGAGGCTGTTCCATTTGATATTGTAAAGCTTTATGTGCCAGCAAATCCATTTGCTTCCATGAGTAATAATGTGGTGCCTGCAGTGGTGTTATTCAGTATTTTTATTGGCTTGGGAGTAATGAAATTACCCAATAAGGAGGTTTTGTTGAAGCCTTTGGATGTGATGAATACCGCCTTAAATCAGGTGAACAAAATGATAGTTAAGATTACACCTATTGGAGTATTTAGTATTGCTGCCGGAGTAGTAAGTAGTTTGAGTTGGGCTGATTTGAGCAGGCTTCAAGGTTATCTTCTTATTTATCTTGTGGCAGTTATTATAATGACGTTTATTGTTTTACCTTATGTAATATCTATTTTTACACCTTATTCTACCCGCACTGTTTTTAAGATTACACGATCAACACTAATTACCATTTTTGCTACTGGTAAAATTATTGTGGTTTTTCCTCAGCTTATTGAAGATATAAAGAAAATTATTGAAACAGAAGAGGGGAGTTGCGATGAGGCTAAATCTGAAATTGATATTATCATGCCTTTGGCTTATCCATTCCCTAATTTGGGAACGTTTATGATTTTTATTTTTGTTCCTTTTGCTGCTTGGTACAGTGGTCATGCTTTAGGTTTTTCAGATTATCCACTCTTTTTAAGCACTACATTTTTAAGCAGCTTTGTGGCTCCCATTACGGGACTACCATTTGCCTTAGATGTATTAGATATTCCCAAGGAAACCTTCAATCTTTTTGTTGTTTCCACGGTGTTAACAGATCGTATTCGTGTGGTGCTGGGAGCATTTCATTTAATTACACTCACGCTGTTAAGCATTTCTGCTAGTCAGGGATTCTTAAAATTTAAAAAGGCAAAGTTTATTCAAGGGTTAATCGTTGTGACACTTACTTTTGCTGTCACGGTTTTTGGCATGAATAAATTGCTAAGTGAGAATATGAAAAGTATTCCTACCAATGCAGAAATTATAAATCAATTTAAACTAATCAGTCCTCAACAAGAGTTTGTGATTCTTGATAAGGCAGTACGAAATCCTAACTGGCGACGAAAAAATGAGAGTACGCTAAATAGAATTAAACGTCGAGGGATAATAAGAATTGGTTTTTATGAAAGTGCTATGCCTTTTACTTTTTATAATGTTGATTCAAATCTTGTGGGAATGGGAGTGGACCTTGCGCATCAATTAGCTTCCGATTTGGAAGTGACCATTGAATTTGTTCCAATAAATAGGGGTAAACTAATAAAAGGAATCAAGAAAGATTATTTTGATATTGTAATGTCTGATATATTTACGTCTACTATATATGCTCAAGAAATAGAATTGTCCAAGCCTTATATGAACGTATCTTTGGCAATGGTAGCAAAGAAAAGTGACTCCTATTTTGATTCATATAATTCACTTATTGAGCTTGATAGTTTTAGTATTTGTTATTTTGAACGTAAGGAAGTAGCTCAGGATTATGCGGCTTCTTTCGGAAATGCTGAAGTTTATCCCATTACTCATTTGAAACAGTTTTTTGACCAAGTGGCCAGCGATTCAATTCGTTTTGATGCCTACCTTACTAGTGCAGAGCGTGCCAGTGCTTTGACCATACAATATTCTGGGTATCGAGTAGTAAATCCATTGCCATATCATATAAATAATGCCTTGGTTTTTCCTATTGCTCATAGTGTAATATGGAAAAAGTATATCGACAATTGGATTGATTTTAGAGTGCAGGACGGAACAATAAACCGTATCTATAGTCAGTGGATATTGGGTCAAGAATATAAGAAGAAAAAAAGGGCTTGGAGTATTTATGATGATGTAATTATGCCAAAATATTTTAATAATAATACAGGTGTAAATGAACATTTGGATACAATCAGTTTGTTGAAAGACAGTATTAAATAACTAGTTTCCTTTAAGCTTCTAGAGTTATAAAAACAAGAAAAATGAAAAACCCGGAATTAGATCGAGCATTTGAATATGTGCAATATACCAACCGTAACATCTTTTTGACAGGAAAAGCCGGTACAGGTAAAACTACTTTTTTAAGGTCACTAAAAAGTCGTTTGCAAAAGCGATTGGTAGTTGTTGCGCCAACGGGTGTTGCGGCAATTAATGCCGGTGGGCAAACCATTCATTCATTTTTTCAATTGCCATTTGGACCAATAGTAAGCGAGCGTGTTGCAGGGCATAAGGTGGATAATCCAAATTTTAAACAAAAGTTTGCAAAAAAGAAAATCAATATTATCAAGTCACTCGATTTATTGATTATTGATGAGATTTCCATGGTGCGAGCTGATGTGTTAGATGCTATTGATGATGTTTTGCGTCGATACAAAAATCGTGCTTTACCCTTTGGTGGCGTACAGTTGCTCATGATTGGTGATTTGCAGCAACTGGCTCCCGTTGTAAAAGACAACGAATGGGCTATGATGCGGCAGTATTATCAGTCTATGTTTTTCTTTAACAGTTATGCCTTAAAAGAAATGCCCATGGTAAGCCTAGAATTAAGACATGTTTATCGTCAAAGCGATGGTGTGTTTTTAGATATACTAAATGAAATTAGAGATGATAAGCTAAGTCAAAAATCTTATGATTTGCTTCACGAACGTTATCTCCCGAATTTTGTTCCTAAAGAAAAGGAGGGTTATATAACGCTCACTACCCATAATAATTCGGCAGATAAAACAAATAATATCCATCTTGAAAAGCTGAAAACAAAGAGTAAATCATTTATGGCTTCTGTAAAAGGAAATTTTTCAGAGTATTCCTATCCCACTGATTTTGAACTGGAGTTAAAAGTGGGTTCGCAGGTTATGTTTGTAAAGAATGATAGCTCCATGGATAAACGTTATTTTAATGGTAAGATTGGGGTTATTACCGCCTTTGAAGAAGATGATATAGTAGTAAAATGTGATGGCGATGATGAGAAAATATATGCTAATCCAGAGGTTTGGGAAAATATAAAATATAGTATTAATGACCAAACAAAAGAGATAAGCGAAGAGTTTGTGGGTTCATTTACACAATACCCCTTACGATTGGCTTGGGCAATTACGATTCACAAAAGCCAAGGGCTAACCTTTGATAAAGCTATTATTGATGCTGCTGCTGCTTTTGCCCATGGGCAAACCTATGTGGCATTGAGTCGTTGTCGTACACTAGAGGGATTAGTACTAAGTAGTGAGATTTCCAACTCAGCAATTATTTGCGATAGAGAGGTTCAAGGTTTTAACAAAAAGGTGGAAGAAAATCAACCCAGTGAGGAAAACCTGAAAGAGGCGAAATATATCTATCAGTTTGATCTGATACAAGATTTATTTAATTTCAAGCAATTGGCCTATTGGTTTCAACGTTTGGAAAAGGCTCTTTGGGAGCATAAACGAAGTGTGCAAGGAAATTTACACACCACAGTTACTGAGATTCAAAAATCGGTTGTGCCAGAGCTTTCTAAAGTTTCGATGGGTTTTCTCAGTCAAGTGAAAGGAATATTAGTTGAAAATCCCAATGCAGAAGAAAACGAGCATTTGCAAGAGCGTATTAAGAAGGCATCTGAGTATTTTTATAAATTTCAAGAAGAGAAAATAGTAAAGGAATTGAGCAATTCGTCATTTGATACTGACAATAAGGAGAGTAGAAAGGCCATAGAATTAGCCCTTGACCATATTATGGAAATATTGAATGTCAAGCAGAAGAGCTTTCAGATATGTAGATTTGGATTTCGAGTACACGATTATTTAGAAGTACGTGCAAAGGCATCTATTGATAGTACAGAAAAGAAGAAAAAAGCAAAATCTGAATTTCGTGAGGTGGATACGGTACATCCAGAGCTTTATAAATTGCTTAAAAGCTGGCGTTACTCAGAGTCTGAGGAGCGTGGCGTTCCTCCTTTTCAAGTTGGGACAAATATTATGCTACAAGGGATTGTCAATGGATTGCCAACTAACGAAAAACAGTTGAAAAAGGTTAAAGGTGTAGGCAAAGTAACAATGAAAATGTATGCTACTGAAATTCTTGAAATAGTGGGCCAATATATGGACGAAAAAGATATTGTACATAGCCCAATTAAAAAAGTGATTAAGGAGGAGGCTAAAAAGAAAAAGGAGGCTAAAGTGCCCAGCTACGAAAAGAGTTATAAGCTTTACCTAGCAGGAAAAGAAGTAGAAGAAATTGCAGAGTTAATGGGCTTTGTAAAATCTACTATCGAGAATCATTTGTCTCGTTATGTAGCAACTGGTAATCTTGATGTGGATGAGTTTGTGGATAAGAATGTGGTGGGTAAAATCATGAAATACTATAAGCAAAATCCTGAAGCGCAAACGGGAGAGGTGAAAAATCATTTTGGAGAGGATGTAGGCTACGCTGAAATACGTATGGTGCAAAAGCATTTGGAGTTTCTAGGGAGTTGATCGTATTAGTGATGCATTTCAACAAAAATGAATCTACCATAAGTATACTAGCTAGCTATAATAATTATAATAATTAACTCACTATGCCAAATTATATTCTTCACAAGCCCTATGGTTATTTAAGTCAGTTTGTTAGAACCCAGACTACTCGCAAGAATAAAAAGCTATTGGGAGTACTGCATGATTTTTCGGAAGCTACAATGGCCATAGGACGGTTAGATGAAGATTCGGAAGGCTTGTTGTTATTGACCACAGATGGTAAGCTTAGTGAAAAGGTACGGTCTAAAAGTGTTGAAAAAGAATATTATGCTGAAGTGGATGGCTTGATTGACCTTATGGCAATTGAACAATTAAAAAAAGGAGTTTTAATTGGAGTAAAAGGGGAGAAGTATCAAACAAAAAAATGTCAAGCTAGGCTTATTGAGAACCCTGAATTTCCCGAGCGGTCGATTCGGGTGCGCAATCATCGACCTACTTCATGGCTTTCAATTACCATATCAGAAGGAAAATTTCGGCAAGTGCGTAAAATGACTGCTGCCGTTGGTTTTCCCACCCTTAGGTTAGTCAGAGTGCGTATTGGTAATCTCAAACTTCTCAATTTTGAATCAGGGAAGGTTGTAGAAATTGATAATGATTTTGATTCAGTTTTTGTAGGTTAATAGCCGATGTTTATAATAAAGCAACATTCTTTGGTTTAGCAAAATACGCCACCTTTTCAATGGATGAAATTAAATCATATTCTTCCAAGAAGGCACCTTCTACTTGCAGCGAAATGGGTGTATAGTTAACAATGCCCAATATGCCTGCAGCCAAAAGCCTATTCTTTATTTCTATGGCATGCTCCGGTGGTACGGTGAGTACAGCAATAGTTATGTTTTCTCTTTTAATAATCTCTTCCAATTTATCAATAGAATAGCATACTACCCCTGAATAGGTTTTTCCTATTTTATCAGGATTGTTATCAAAGACAGCTGAAAGTTGTAAGCGGGTATTACTTGATGATAGATAATTTACCAGTGCTTGTCCTAGTTTACCAATGCCAAATATGGCCGAATTTTGTTTAGTGCTACAGTCAATGATTTCTCCAATCAGATTAATTAGATTTTCAATATCATAGCCTTTACGCAAGGTGCCAGAGTGACCAATAAGCATGATGTCACGGCG
>JAGLCR010000032.1 GCA_023146135.1 Bacteroidales bacterium | reverse complement strand
GGTGTACCTTTTATTAAAAACTCAGCAAAATCCATATTGGCTGGAATTATTCCTGTCAAAAAATAGAATGGAGGAATCAAAATAAAAAACAAGGTCATCAATCCTGTCAAATAATATAAAGAGATGGCTCCATAAGAAAACCGTTGCCAAAAGGAGAACTTGCTAAATAATTGAGGATATTCAGTAAATAAAACTTCGAATACCCCTCGAGACCATTTCAGTTGTTGTTTGGCAAATGAGCCAAATTCTTCGGGAACCAAACCACGATTTATAATCACCGGATTGTATACCGATTGCCAGCCTTCAGCATGAAGGCGCATGGAGGTTACCAAATCCTCCGCTAAGGCTACTGCATGACCACCAATACTTTCTAACGCTTTTCTGCGAAATGTACAATTGGCACCAATAGCAACTGCTGCTCCATATCCAAATAAACCCATCTGGGTTGGCCCATAAAAAGTATAGGTTTGTTCGGCTGCACCCTTGGCAATAAAAGATCGGTATTGATTGTAATATCCTTGAGAAGGCTGTACAAATCCAACTTTTTCATTTTCAAAAAAACCTAAGGTTTCGTCCAAATAATTAGGGAAAATAATGTGATCAGGGTCAAGAATAACTATAAACTCCTCGTTTGTCAACTCTAGAGCTTTGTTGATTTTTCCAGCTTTTGCCCCTGATAAATTTGCTAAATCAAGAAATACTACGCCATATTTTTTTGCCACCATACGAAATGCGGGATCTTCGGTACTATCCAATAAATAAGTAGTATGTGGATAGGTGACATTTTGTAAGGCTTCCAATGTTTTTTCATACATCGACACCGGCTCTTCAGGAGCACTTGTTGTAAAAATGGCAACGCTCAACCCTTTCTTGGGAACGGGAACTCTCTCAGGATTTTTTATCCCCAGATAATTTATCCAAACTAAGACAATTCTAAATATTCCATACCAAAAAAATGTGCTTAACACAACAAAAAGACCAAAACTCACAATGTGTTTTCCCTGAAACCACCATTCCAATAAGCCAAAGATACTCACCACTCCCGCAAAAGAAAGCACAAGGATGATAAATTTATCATACGGCTTTACTTTTTTAGCTCTACGGAATTGCCACATATTAAAAGAGTCGGTTCTGCTCATCAGTTAAAAAATAATTAGCAAGCTAATTCCCAGAAGATTGCTTTGGTAATAGAATGTTTCTTGGTATTTATAAAAAAGTTTTACATCCAATTTATCGGCAAAACGATAGGAAAAAAACGTGTTTATATAAAGTGGGTGATAAGAAACAAGATAATAGTCTTTATCAATGAAATTATTTCCTTCTGCATCTTTATTGAGATAAAGCATGGGGGAATCAGCCACCCCTATGAAACCATATCCAATATCAAATCCAAAATTAATTTTATTGTTGGGTTTATAATTTACTAAACCAATGGCAGAATGTACTTGCTGGTTTTTTGGGGAGAAAAATGGATCGTAAACACCTTCAATATTATAATCTTCTGTCCAATTAGATTCTATATAATCTAAGTCATATTTAGAAACAAAAGTGTTTTTCTCTGAAGTGCTAAAACCATATCCATATCCTAATCGTAGACTCAATTTATTAAAATTTAATGATGGAGAAACCAACCATCCGCCAATAGTGTAATACGAATTATTTATCTCCGAGAATAGTGAAATATCATAGGATAAACGCCCCATAAACCCTTTGCTGTCATTCCAATCCAATGAAACACCGCTTTGGTTCATCAATAACTTATTGTTTACTGAAAAAGTGGTTGCCAAATAGGGGGCTCTTTCAATATAAGCAGTTACGCTTAACCTAGGAATTATACCTTTGGTTACCGATAATAGTCCTGTTAACTCATTATCATGGCCAGAAGAATAATATATATTCCCTATTGCTCCTTTGACAATCAAATTACCTTTGAATGACCGATAAGTTGTAGTTGCTTTTATCCAATTGGTTACTTCATTTTTAGATTCATAATTGTAAAAAAATATGTCGGCATAAGCTCCAACAGTAAAATTTGAATTAAGGTAATGTTGATATCTGATAGACGGGGCACTTCTTGTCAACGGTTGGTCGTCACCGAAATAAACAAAATCTATATTTAACCGCGACTTTCGCGCCAATTCAATTTTCCTTTTTAAAAACAAAGCTTCCACATCCCGCGGATTAATTGCTAAAAAGGCGTTCACATTTTCAAAAGCTTTATCATAATCCCCTTGCCAAAAAAATATTTTCGCTTTGGTTCTTAACAATTCTTGTTGATACGACAATGGGAAACTGGCTTTTTCAATTTTTATTTGGTCGATGGCTTTATTAAAACGTCCAGTTTCTCCTAATTTATTGATTCTATCCAATTTTAAATCATTATTTGTTGAAAATGATTTTGTGAGATGGTCGTATATTTCCTGCGATTTAGTGAATTTCCCTAACTGATGAAGCGACAATGCGTAAAGCCATCCTGCATATAAATCTTGAGGATGATTTGAATAATATTCGCTGAGGATAGAAGAAGCTTTGCAGAATTTTTTTGAATCATTCCATTCTTTTGCTAATGCAAGGGTATCTTTTTCTTGAGCAAAGGAAAAAACACTATTTCCTAAAAGAAGTATAATTATGAACGATTTAATAAATCTATTCATAATATTTATAAAAACTTTGGCCATATTAAATTATAATAGTTTAACAATCACTATTGTTAGCGATAATTAAGCAAAATTAATAATATCATTTCATTACAGTAAATTGAAAGTAAAAGAGCTATTTATAAAAATAAAACACTAGCTGCTTTTACCATACTTACTGGTTTAGTCCACTAAAAAATCGGTTTTTTTTAATTTCGATTCAAATGTATATAATTATCAAGCATCAATTATATAATATTAAACCAATCCTGTCCTAAACGATTGATAAAAAAGTAAACATAGAGAATAAGATTAAAGCATCTCTATTACATTTGAGTTGCACAACAAAAAAACCAAATTCTCCATGGCAAAAATAACACTTTTTGGGCCGAGATACTCATAAAATCGCCTTTAGCATAGGGCTGATACTCGATATATACCGAGTGCTTACAATAGTGTCTATTTCTTTGGCTTTACTATTACTATACCTCCCTACAGCGCAATTGTATCACCTTGTATTTCTGCATATTAGTTATTAAAATTTCATCTAACACTCCTTTTCTCCCACTATAACCCATAAGTTGCGCTATATACACCACAAGATACAGTCTTGCGTTAGCGCATTCGTACAAAAGCTGGGTTTCCTAACAAAAATAAAAAAAGAGGCTGCCTCTAAACATAGAGACAGCCTCTTATATAAATATTGCTTAATAATTAATTAGCCAATTATTACAATAAATAATTATCTATTTTTTATAAACAATTTTACCGTTATATACTTTCTCACCAATTGTCATGCGATAAATATACATCCCACTAATTTGAGATTCAGGTACAAACTCGACCTTGTAATTTACACCACCCATAATTGGATTATCGAATACAGTTTTTACCATTCGACCTGTCATATCGTAAATTACGATACGTACATGTGTATCTTCAGGCGAAGCAAACTCAAACTTAGCACTCTGCGAAGTTGGGTTCGGGTAAGTTTTAAAACTAGACTCCTCTACAACCGGAATAATTACTTGTGCTTTTCTAGTTATAGTTGTTCCATTATAAATAAATGTCACTATCGGTTTAGAAGTCTTCACTGTATGTTTCTTATTCTTAGTAGATGTATTATAGCTACACTTGAACCAATATTGCATTGGAAGCATTTCCATCATAGTAGTAGTTGTACCACCTCCAAATGCCACGTAACTACCTGCACCATTTCTGTAAAATGCACTACCTGCCAAAGGATTACTTGAAGCATCCAGCAACTGCATTGTTACAGCGACTGTTTTGAAAGTAACCGTAGAATTTGAACCCACATTTTGCTTCATATTTTTATCATGACCCAAGTATCTAGTTTTATACCAAACCTTCATCGGTAGCATTTCAACAGTTGCAGAACTGATGTTTGTGCCAAGAGACACATAAGACCCTCCTCCATGGCGATAAAATAATTCATCCGCTATTAAAGGCTGATTATTAGAATCATCCAGTTTTACTGTTACTAACTTAGTTTTGAAAGTTACCGTAGAATTTGAGCCCACGTTTTGCTTCATAAATTTATTATGACCCAAGTATCTAGTTTTATACCAAACCGCCATCGGTAGCATTTCAACAGTTGCAGAACTGATGTTTGTGCCAAGGGACACATAAGCCCCACCTCCAAGGCGATAAAATAGTTCATCCGCAATTAAAGGCGCATTACTAGAATTGTCCAATTTTACTGTTACTAACTTAGTTTGGAATACAACCGTTGAGTTGGTACTGATATTTTGCTTTATTGCTTTATTATGCTCAAGCCACTCCATTTTAAACCATAAAGAAGAATGGTTTCCGTCGATGAGTGCAAAGACTTCACCGTTCGCATCTGTAGTGCCCGCAATTTGGTAAGGATCTGAACCTATTCTGTATCTGGCAATTCCACCCTCAAGTCCGTCTCCATTACTGTCAAACAGTTTCATAAATAATGGACTCTTATCCATTGTACAACCGCTCACAGCCAACTCCATTGGACCATTCCAACTAGAACCATCTTTAAACCATAATTTATAGTCGCCTGGTAACAAGTCCATTGTAGGCTTATTAAACATCCACCATGAACCACCTTTATTTGACTTAATATCATTAGCGTAATTAAAAGTTACTGCTGTGGTTGTAAAGTCAACTTCATTGGTTCCAGCAACTATTGCCGAGTAAAGTATTTGTTTCCCATGATTATAGTTCATTCTAAGCTTGATACTGCTCGTAGGAAAGGTATAAAGACTTACTGTACCAGTTGTTCCTGTCATTCCGTGGGTGAACCAGTAGCCACCACCTTGTTCCACTGTTCCACCTGGGGCATCTGTAATGAGCCCATCGCAGGTTTTCAGGTTAACATTAACTTTTGCTGCCTGGAAAGTTGAATTCACAGTCACATCCTGTTCCATCGAAGTCTGGTTGAGTACCATTGTTATTTTATTGTCCCAATTATCATTCGGACAATCAATACTGAACCATATCTGACCATTGGCATCTGTATGAAATTTTGTCCATGCAGCCCAACTTCCGCCACAGCGATATTTGTATTTCAGATTATTATTTTCTGCTGGATAGTCAACAGAATAGTTAACCATAGGATTTCCAGCTTCGTCAACAAGAGTGATAAAACCACCAGTAATAGAGCAACCGCTTACCGCTATTGGATTTCCAGCACCAGAACCACCAAATCTAAATTTATATGTCATCGGCAACATTTCTAGCGAACCGTTATATGTTTGCCATTGGCCAAAACCAATTCGATACTGTATTGGCGCTGTGCCAATCATAGTTACAGTAGTTGTTGTAAACAAAATATTTGGATCAACAGATATATCTTGTAATTTACTAATTTTATATCTACTTGTTGGACCATATTTTACTTGAAAACCATATTTACCTTGGCTCCCATATCCAGTTAATTCAAGTAACTCCAAAGGACCAGTTACCGGTTGAAAAGCACCAGAATAACCTACTCTATAACCCAGAGTTCCTGCTAATGTATTACCATCGCAATCTTCTAAAGTCACATTTACCCCTACCGTTTGAAATATAACATTCGCATCAGTAGTAATATCTTGTATTTTAAAAGTACTCTGTCCCGCAGCTCCATAAGTTACCCGAAAGTTGTTTGCATTTGGCGGTAAATCATCACCAGATGTAATTGATATATAGGAACCACTATAACCAATTCGATAACCCCAAGTCACCCCTGTGGTAATTTCGGTTCCATTATGGTCATTGAGCGTTAGCGTAACAACCGTAGCCGATAGTTCTGAACCAGCTAATAGGAAAATTAAAGTAAAAAGTGTAATAATTTTTTTCATAATACTAGAGTTTTAATTGATTATAACATTCCTTTTGGTGTTTCCAAAAGGCGTATTCATAGAATTTGTTTCAATTAAAAAAGTGATTACTTTTAAAGCGCAATAATTACACCAATTTAGTCTAATTCCATAACACACAGATAGTCTGATTTGTTTATATATATGCTATATAAAGCGTATTCCTAAATCGAGAATATAATGTCATTATGAGAATTACACTAAATTTGAAACAGCAAGATAAAGAACCGTATCTTTAGCAATAATTGCCAACTCAATAGCATCATACCCTACTGTATCATAATATGTTACAGGCATTTCCAGCATGGTCATGACAGGCTAAGAAGTTGAAAAAATATTTGTAAGTAATAACAAGGCTACAGATTGATCGTAAGCAAATCATAATCATCTTTTTGTATCTTCGCAATATGGAAGCAGCTATTATCATTATTGGATTAATCCTCATTATTATCGGCATTATTGGCTGTATTATTCCAGGAATTCCAGGCCCTCCAATAGCCTTCATAGCACTTATACTATTACAATTTGCCGAAGCAACACCCTTCACATGGTCCTTTATGCTAGCATGGTTTAGTATAGTAATCGTGGTTACTTTACTCGATTTTTATGTTCCCATTTGGGGCACTAAAAAATTTGGAGGAAGTAAATATGGTACTTATGGGAGTATCGTGGGCTTATTATTAGGCTTATTAATTCCGCCATGGGGAATCATTATTGGTCCTTTTTTAGGAGCTTATTCTGGAGAGCTTATAGCAGGAAAACATAATGATGATGCACTACGTGCAGGCTTTGGAGCATTTGTGGGCTTTGTTGCAGGGACACTTATGAAACTCGTGGTAAGTTTTTTGATTGCATATTATTTTATTTCAGAATCTTGGGGGCTTATTTCATCTTGGTTTGTTTAGCCTCATCCTTATGTATAATCAAAAACACATCTTCATTATCCCGCTTCATCCAGTATTTTTCCCTTGCAAAGCGTTCTAAATTATCTAAATCGGTCATTAACTCTTTGGATATTTTACGGTTCTTCTCAATCTCATCAATATAAAATTGCTGTTCAGCCTGCGCCTCCTCCTCTTCATTGCTTAGTTTATACTGCGCTCCTATATTGTTTGGACCAAAAATTAAAACGAAAAACACAAAAACTAAGGATACAATAACATAGCCGTTCAATAAAAAACCAAGTGTTTTCTTCAATAATTCCATGAGGTAAAATTAAGGGCAAATAATGGGAATCATCAATTGAATAATATATTTTTTTACACGATGGAATGTTTATAAAAACAGAAGCTTTTGTGCTTAGATTTCTTTCCTGATTTTTTAGTCAATTCTCGTCAGCGCAAGCTTTTTTGTTACTTTTTCAGCTGAAAAAGTAAAAGAGAAAAAACCAATAGAATAATTGTATTGTCTCAAAATAGTAATTAGCCAAAAAGAAAGCCCATTAGATAAAATCTAATGGGCTTTCCATATCTAAAAAAAACTATTTCTTATAGATTAAAAGCTGCTTTAACTTTTTCTACAAAATCAAGTTTCTCCCAAGTAAACAATTCTACTTCAAGTTCCTTATCACCAAGGTAATCAGAATGGAATTTCTTAACAATACTTCTTGGCGTACGACCCATATGACCATATGATGCTGACTCCGAATAAATAGGATTACGCAATTTCAAACGTTCCTCAATAAAAGCAGGGCGCATATCAAATAACGCATCTACCTTTTCTGCTATTTCAGCATCGCTAATATCTACTTTTGCAGTACCATAGGAATCAACGAAAATATTCATCGGCTTAGCCACACCAATAGCGTAAGAAACCTGAACCAAAATCTCGTCGGCCACGCCTGCTGCAACCAAGTTCTTAGCAATATGGCGTGCAGCATAAGCTGCTGATCGATCAACCTTTGAAGGGTCTTTACCAGAGAAAGCTCCACCACCGTGAGCTCCTTTTCCACCGTAGGTATCTACAATAATCTTACGACCTGTAAGACCTGTATCGCCATGAGGACCACCAATTACAAATTTACCTGTTGGATTAACATGGTAAGTAATCTGATCGTTGAATAAAGATTGAACGCCTGCGGGTAATTGTTTCATTGCACGAGGCACCAAAATTTTAATTACATCTTCTTTTATCTTCGCCAACATAGCCTCATCCTCATCAAAATCGTCATGCTGAGTAGATACCACAATTGTATCTATACGCACTGGATTATTATCATCACCATATTCAATAGTTACTTGGGATTTTGAATCAGGACGAAGGTAAGTCATCTCTTTTCCTTCTTTACGAATTTGCGCCATTTCATAAACCAATAGATGCGAAAGCTCCAATGAAAGAGGCATAAAATTATCAGTTTCGTTTGAGGCATAACCAAACATCATTCCTTGGTCACCAGCACCTTGATTCTCTTTTGCCTCACGATCAACACCTTGACGGATATCGCTCGACTGCTCATGAATTGCCGACAGCACTCCACAAGAGTTTCCATCAAACATATACTCGCTTTTGGTATAACCAATACGATTAATCACATCACGCGCAACCTGCTGTACATCAACATAGGTATTAGAGTTAACCTCACCAGCCAAAACCACTTGCCCTGTCGTAACTAATGTTTCAACCGCTACTTTTGAACTAGGGTCAAAAGCCAAAAAATAATCTAAAATCGCATCTGAAATCTGATCAGAAACTTTGTCTGGATGACCTTCAGAAACTGATTCTGAAGTAAATAAATATCCCATTATTATAATTTTTTAATATTAATAATCATTCCGATTACTCGAAATATTTTATAAACTCTATTGTAAGTGGGATTGCTGCGTAATGTCGAAAGGCATTGTGTTTAGCATTTTTTCATGTGGTCGCAAGCAATCAAATTTATCCACTTAGAGCACAAAAGTAATAAAAAAGTTAAATCGAAATTATTTTTAGGGAATTAATTGATAATTTAGAAATTGAGTCTTTTACAAAATGATGAAAAACCAAACCTTAAAGACTTTGAAACCCTTGGTAATTAATGTATTATTAAAGTTAAAAATCAACTGACGGAATGAAAATAACTTAAGGATTAAAGATTGACTAAGCTTAATTAAAAAGCATGTACTTTTGCAGCAATCGAATAGTCTAAATTATCTGGTAATTATTTAATCGCTTTAAGATAATTCAAAATATAAAATTTATAAGACATTAAAATATGTTTGAATATATTCTTTTATTAATAAAAAAATATGGCACTGAGGCAGGCGTAAGCGAATCAGCAACCGATTTTATTTCAATTGTTGTTTCCATCATAGTTTTAATCTTAATTGCATGGGCTGCTTTTTTATTGTCATGGAAAATAATGAAAAGAATAATTATCCCCATTGTAAAAAAATCAAAAACCTCATTTGACGATCTTTTAGAAAATCATCATTTCTTTAAAAGACTTGCCTATTATGTTCCTGCAATAATTCTACTATTTCTAATTGATAATGCCCTTGGAATCCCCGAGGCAAAGGTTCCTGTTATTATAATCAGGCTTATTGATGGATGGTTAGTCATGATAACAATCATGGTTTTAAACAGCGTTTTATCCACAGTACGTGACTATTACCAGCGTTATGACATATCAAAAGAACGTCCCATTGATAGTTTTATACAAGTAATAAAAATTATCATATATGTAATTGGAAGCTTGTTCATCATTGGAATATTTGTCAATAAAGACATTAGTACACTACTGCTTAGCTTGGGAACTATGTCGGCAGTTCTAATGTTGATATTTAGAGATCCGATTTTGGGTTTTGTAGGAGGTTTACAACTCACTTTAAATCGGATGGTTCGAATTGGTGATTGGGTAAGTATGCCCAAGTTTAATGCCGACGGAATTGTATTAGAAATAACCCTTACCGTAGTAAAAGTACAAAATTGGGATAAAACCATTTCAATGATTCCAACCTATGCATTGGTAAGTAATTCGTTTCAAAACTGGCGTGGAATGGAAGAGTCTGGTGGAAGGCGCATTAAAAGATTTCTTAGCATTGATATGGATAGCATTAAGTTTTGTACTAATGAAATGTTGAACAATTACAAAAGCATTCAATTACTCGCACCCTATCTTGAAAAGAAAGAGAAAGAAATATCAGCCTATAATGAATTGAACAATATAAATCCTGATGTACTGGTTAATGGCCGTCACCAAACAAATCTTGGTGTTTTCAGAGCTTATCTAAGAGCGTATTTGAATCAAAGGCAAGATATCAATTCTAAGATGACCTTTCTTGTCAGGCATTTGCAACCAACTGAGAAGGGGCTGCCAATTGAGATTTATGTTTTTACAACAACAACAGCCTGGGCCGAATATGAAAATATACAAGCTGATATTTTTGATCATATTTTAGCTATACTCCCAGAGTTCGACTTAAAAATATTTCAGTATCCTTCAAATATGGGACTAATAGACACTCAACAAACTGGGATTTAAAGAATAATACTATTTCAAAGTCAATTGCCTGAAAATATCTTCAAGACCCATTTCTTCAGATTTTAGTCCGATAAGAGTAAGGGTATTATCCCGAGCAAAATCATATATAGCGGCTCGAATATCAGTATCTTTTGTGGGCTTAATCTTGATTATTTTGCCCTCACGACTCACACTTTCAACACCCTTTATTACTTTTATCGCTTCAATATCCACATCCTCTTGAAATTCGACACTAATAATATCACCTCCTTGAAGCAAGTCTTGTAATTTACTAGTTGGGCTATCAGCAATCATTTGCCCTTTATTTACAATAATTACGCGATCGCATATGGCTTCTACTTCTTGCATTATATGTGATGAAAACAATACTGTTTTATTCTTTCCAATTTCTTTAATCAGATTACGTATATCGACCAATTGATTGGGATCAAGACCCGAAGTAGGCTCATCCAAAATCAATACTTTTGGATCATGTATGAAAGTAGCTGCTAATCCCACTCTCTGTCGATATCCCTTTGATAGAGCACCAAGCTTTTTATGCTGTTCATCCTGCAAACCGGTGAGTAAAATCATTTCCACAACACGCTGTTTCAAGTTCTTAAGCTTGTATATTCCTCCTACAAATTGCAAATACTCTTTTACGTACATATCAAGATAAAGAGGATTGCTTTCGGGCAAATAACCAATCTTGGCCCGCACAGCCAACGACTCCTCCATTACATCCAAGCCCTCCACAGTAGCAAGGCCCTCTGTTGGTGGAATAAAACCACTAAGTATTTTCATCAAGGTAGATTTTCCAGCTCCATTAGGGCCTAAAAGACCAACTATTTCACCTTCTTCAATTTCAAAACTCACTTTATCAAGTGCTTTTTGCTTTCCATATTCTTTACTGATATTTTTTATGCTGATTGACATATAAACCTTGGTTTGATTTGTTGAGCAAAATTACTAAAAATGTAAGCCTATGATTCGCTAAACTTCACCATTTAAAACTTCGGGTGGCAAATAAAAATTCTCAGGATACTTTCCTTTTCTTCCCACAAAAAATTTCATTATTTGCAAAGTATCGTAATCTGAATCACCCTGTAAGTCGTAAACCGCAAGAACACCCGCTTCTCTTTTTTCATAATCCAAACTACCTAGAATAACTGGAACATTTGCTCGTTTTGCAATCTTATGGTATCCATTTTTCCAGGTTTTCACAGGCCCTCTTGTAGCTTCGGGAGTAAGCGTAAGCGCCATTTCATCCGCTTCATTAAAAAGCTCTACCACATCTTCTACCACATTATTTTTTTTATTTCGCTTTACCGGAATACCTCCCAATTTACGAAGAAAACCGCCCAAAGGAAAAAAGAAAGCCTCCTCTTTAATCAAAAAATAGCCCTTCAGATTTACTGCTCTAAAAAATAAATAGCCCCAAACAAAGTCCCACATACTAGTATGTGGCGCAGCTATAACCACTGACTTTATAGGAAGTACACCAATATCGTTATACACTTTCCATCCGAATAAACGGAGTATTTTTTCAGAAAAATTCATATCTCTTATTTTACCATTTTCATAAAATCATCTTCACCTATAATGGGTATCCCAAGCTTTTCGGCCTTCTTCAGTTTGGCTGGGCCCATGGCATCTCCTGCAAGAACAAAATCTGTTTTTGCAGAAATAGCACTTACATTCTTGCCGCCAAATTTACTAATCATTTTTTTAAGGTCGTCGCGTGCCATGCTAAACTTACCACTTACCACAAAGGACTTCCCTTGGAGCATATCGGGCCCTTGATCCTTATCCTTCTCAATTTCGAACTTCAAACCTGAAGCAACTAATCGGTTTACAATATCCAAATTACTCTCATCTGCAAAATACTCAAGTAGACTTTCTGTAATTCGCTCACCAATTTCATCCACCATTACAAGCTCCATTTCATTGGCTTGCATTAGCTTATCCATTGAGCCAAAATACTCAGCCAATTTTGCAGCCACTGTTTGTCCAACATAGCGAATACCTAATGCGAAGAGAACTTTCTCGAAAGGCGTTGATTTTGAAGCCTCAATACTTTTCAATAGATTATCAGCAGATTTATCTTTAAAACCTTCCAGTTGAAGAATTTGCTCTCGAGTCAAGTCGAACAAATCGGCCACATCTTTAACAAGGCCTTTTTCAAATAAAGCATTCACTGTGGCCTCACCGCCAGCAATATTCAAGGCCTTACGACTCACAAAATGCTCAATCTTTCCTTTTATCTGAGGTGGACAATGGTATTCATTGGGACAATAATGATTGGCTTTTCCTTCGTCACGAACAAGCTTAGTTCCACATTCAGGGCAGTTTTCAATATACTTCACTTTCGTACTACCTGCTTTCCTTCGTTCCAAATCAACACCCACTATCTTAGGAATTATCTCCCCTCCCTTTTCCACTTTCACATAATCATGTTCGTGCAAATCCAGCTCTTCAATAATATCAGCATTATGCAAACTCGCTCTTTTAACGGTAGTACCAGCCAAAGCAACAGGTTCAAGATTAGCCACTGGTGTTATTGCACCAGTTCGGCCTACTTGGTAAGTAATTTCAAGTAATTCGGTTAATGCCTGCTCTGTTTTAAACTTATAGGAAATAGCCCAACGAGGCGACTTGGCTGTAAACCCAAGCTGTTGCTGCTGAGCATATTCGTTTACTTTTATTACTATACCATCAATTTCAAAATCCAAGTCATTGCGTGCCACATCCCAATAGTCGATAAAATCAAATATCTCATCTATACTACTGGCTTTTGCGATGTATTTTGGCACTTTAAAACCCCAGTCTTTGGCCGCCATCATATTATCATAATGACTCTGATGAGGCAAGGTTTCGCCTAAAACATAATACAGGTAACAGTCCAAGGGTCGCTTAGCCACTTCTGCCGAGTTTTGCATTTTAATACTTCCTGCAGCAGCATTTCTAGGATTAGCAAAGGCTTGCACCCCATCCTTTTCACGCTTTTCGTTAAATTTAACAAAGCCACTTCGAGTCATAATTATTTCTCCACGAATCTCAAAATCATCAGGATAATCATCACCTCGTAAGCTCAAAGGAATACTACGGATGGTTCGTACATTATCCGTCACATCATCCCCCTGCACTCCATCGCCACGAGTAACCGCCTGAACTAACTTACCTTTTTTATAACTCAAACCAATGGCTAGGCCATCATATTTCAATTCGCATACATACTCAAACTTATCGTCAATACTTTTGCGTATGCGCGTATCAAAACCCAATAAATCTTCTCTTGAATAGGTATTTCCCAACGACAGCATTGGATAACGATGAGTAACAGTACGAAATTCTTTACTCACCGCTCCCCCTACCCTTTTTGTGGGTGAATCATCATGTGCAAATTGGGGAAACTGCTGCTCCAATTTATGTAATTCTTGCAGCTTAGCATCAAAATCGAAATCGCTAATAGTAGGCTGTGCCTTAACATAATAATTATAATTATGCTCCTTCAACTCATCAGTTAATGCTTGTATTTTGCCTTGAGATTCAAAAATATCCATTATTATCTTTTTGGTGGAGTAAAAATAAGCAATTTATTAAGTACCGTATTTGAAAAATAATTTTATTCTTACACAATTCATATCAAAAGGTTTGTATTTTTATGGCTTAATTAAAAAATGTAAAAACATGAAAAAAACAATCATTCTGTTATTAGTGGTACTATTAAATTTAAGTACAACAGCTCAAAGTTTAATTATTCAAGTAAAAGAGGCCGACCAAGAAGGTTGGAAATATGTAACTATTGACGACAAACAGCTTGGCGACAAAATATATAAAAAGGGTTACCCTTTCTCAGAAGAGGGCTTAGCTATAATAGTTGATGAAAAGAAAACGTATTTTATTAACACTAAAGGAGATGAAATCATTCCTGAAATACAAAATTTTACCATGTTCAAACCTAAGGGTCTATTTGGTGGAATTATACAATTTCAAAGTGGTATGCTCCCAGTAAAAAGAAGCGAGCGTTGGGGATATCTTGATGTTACAGGCAAATTAAAAATACCATTGAAGTATGATAAAGCCACTCCATTTGACAAAGGTTTTGCTGTGGTGATGAAGGATGAAAAGTACTTTATAATTAACACTAAAGGAGACGAAACTCCCATTATTTTGGAAAAGGTAATTAAAATTCAACATTTATCTGACGGGCTTGCTCCTTACTATACTAAAGATAAAAAATGGGGATTTGTTGGCACCGATGGCAAGGCCACTATTCCTGCTCAGTATAAAGCAGTTGGTTACTTTAAAAATGGTATAGCTTGGGCGCGAAATAAAAAAGGTAAATTTGGATTTATTGATAAAAAAGGCACTTGGGTATTAGAGCCCATCTATGATACGGCCAAAGACTTTGATAAATTAAGTGGCATGGCCCGAGTAAAACTAAAAGGAAAATGGGGTTATGTTAATTTGAAAGGCGAATTCTTAGAAGTGGAAACTGATAAATGGGGCGATTTTCACAATGGTTTAGCCAAAGGTAAAAAAGGCAATCTTATTGGCTTTTATGACAACACTGGCTCATGGGTGATTGAAGCTAGTTTACTTGGTTCAAGACAATTCTCAAACGGTTATTGTGCCGCCAAAAAGGATGAAAAATGGGGCTTAATAAACAAAAAAGGTGAGTGGGTGATTGAACCTAAATATGCAGGAATTCGCGATGTTCATCGCATAGGGAAATAAGATTCCCTATTAGTATCAATTAGAGCAGCAAAAAAAATATTTTTTTTGCTGCTCTTTATTTTTAAATACCCATATATTGGTAGTCGAGTGAATAAAAAAAATTCTCAACTTTGCTAATCATAAATCATCAAGATGACTACAGGAACAAAAACCATAAAACAGAAGCTGTTTTTTAGCACCATGATACTCGCCTTTATGTGGGTTGTGGTTGGTGATTTGATTTCCATTCATCTGGATGTTATTTTTGATGAGCAGGTTGATTCCAATTGGCATCATCCTTTTGCCAAAACACATAAAGATGACGGAAAAACCTATAAGGTGAAAAGTCATAAAATAGATAGTGCATCTAAATCGAATCACTTTGCATTTGTTGGTAATAAATATTCTGAATTGATCAAGGTATCATCTACCTTTAATTATTACCAAAATTATTGCAACCTACTCAGTTTTCAAAAGTATAACATCCCACTACTTCGTGGACCTCCCTCATTAGTTTAAGTTCTGTTTTATAGTTTCTGACGTTCATTTCTATATACAATGGTTTTACATTGTGTATTGGACAAATAGTAGCATTAACCTACAGAACTCAATAGATTTTTCTAGAATTAATAATTAAGCAGCACTTAGCCTTGCTTAAATCATTATTAATAGTTTAAAATAAACATATGAGAATTATAATTATACTCATATTGAGCATAATACCTTACTGGCTAACTGCTCAAGCCGGAGTGATAAAAATAGTAGATAAGGAGTCTAAAGAAGCCTTACCCTTTGTAAATATATGCTTTGAATCTCTGGATTCGAAAAGTCAGAAATATGCAATTACTGGAAATAATGGACAGGTGATTAACCCCTGCCAAGACACATGCATAATTGCCATTTCGTTTGTGGGCTATAAGACAATTAGCGATACGCTTATTTCAAATCAAAACATAACTTACTATTTGGAAGTTGATATTTTCAATTTAGACCAAGTGGTCGTAACAGCTACACGAAGCCGTAAAGCACTTAAAGATGCGCCGGTTATTACTCAAGTTATTACAGCCAAGGATATGAGCAATCGTGGAATTACCAATGTGCAAGATGTGCTCGAACAGGACATTCCTGGTTTGGAGTTTCAAAGAGGCGGTTTTGGCTCCGATATTAAGATGCAAGGCTTGGAAGCCAAAAACATTTTAATATTAATCGATGGCGAACGCATGGCTGGAGAGAACGGAAACAATGTGGATTACTCCCGCTTAAATGCAGATAATGTGGAGCGTATAGAGATTGTAAAGGGAGCTTCATCAGCACTATATGGCTCACAAGCAATGGGTGGTGTGATTAATATTATCACAAAAAAAAGCAAGAAAAAATGGGAAGTTTCAGCTGGTGTGCGTTGGGCACAAATGAATGAGGTAAACTACCCAGACTTGAAAGACGATGATGATAAATATTTATCCAAAAGCAATTTAGACTTACAAAACCTTAATGTTAATGCTTCGGTGGGTTTTAAGCTGAAATACCTAAGCGGACGAACTGATTTTGCGGCCAAAAGTTTTGATGCTTATCAACTGTATGATAAGACCACCATTACCAAAGAGTTTATCAATATTGATACTGTAATAATTGATGCTTTAAACCCATTTCCAACAGGAGTGAATGGATATAAGGATTACTCGATTCATCAAAAAATAGATATCCCCATTGGCAAGAAATTGGATTTGAAGCTAAAGGGCTCCTATTATAATCATGACGAATACGACTTTGTGCCAGATAATGTATATCAAAATTTTGAAGATTACTCCTATGGTGGAAAACTAAATTACAATATTTCAGATAAATACAATTTGACAGCCTCCTACCATTATGATAATTATCGAAAATTTGACTATTACGAAAAATTGGGCGAAAAGGAGATGAACTATCGCAATATTTTTATAAATCCAAAACTAATTGCCTCAGCCAAAATTGGTAAAAGGCAGGAGCTTGTTGGTGGTATCGAATACCTATCCGAATCATTAATGACAAGTCTATTTGCGGGAAGTAATAATACGGAGAAAAAGAATATTACTTCGGTGTTTTTTGCCCAAGATGATATTGATATCGGAAAGCAATGGAATTTTATTGTAGGTGGCAGAGTGGACAATCACACAACATTTGGAATACATTTTTCACCAAAAATTTCAGGAATGTATAAAAAGAAAGCATGGGCTTTTAGGGCAAATTATGCCAAAGGCTTCCGCTCCCCTTCGCTCAAAGAACTATATATGGACTGGCCCATAGCTTGGTTTACCATTAAGGGCGACGAAAACTTGAAACCCGAAACTAATAATTATGTTTCTGGTTCGGTAGAATTTACCAAGGGTTTTATCAACACCTCAGTAACAGGATACTACAATAAGCTGGAAAATAAAATTGATGGTATTTGGCAAAATGGTCAAACAATTTACCAATATGTAAATATTAGCGAATCGGAACTAAGTGGGCTGGAGTTCTTACTCCAAGCTCGAATATCAAAGCATTTTCTATTGAGTGGTGCTTATAGTTATTTGCGTGACAAACGCCCACAAGGAGAATTAGTTTCGTCGGCAAGCCCTCATTCTGGAAACGTGAAATTAGCCTATAATATTTACCGTAAAAAGTACCGTTTGAATGTGAATCTAAGCACAAATATTATTGGTGCAAAGGATTATCAAGTAAGCGAAACCATTAACTATCGTGGACAACAAGTTGAAGGGATTTATCCAGTGCATTTTGATGCGTATTCCATTTGGCGTATTGCTATAAGTCAGCACTTTTTTAATGGGGTAAACCTAACTATTGGCGTAGATAATATCTTTGATTTTACGGCTGATGTGGTAAGTTTCAATACCTCCACTAGCCCTGGGCGTAGAGCTTTCATAAGCATGAATATAGCAGTAGATAAACTAACTAAGAAAAAGTAAATAAATAACTCAATTTAAGACAATTCATGAATTGTCTTAACCAGTAAAACAATCAAAAACAAATACAATGAATAGAAAAATCAAATTTTTAGGAATGGCCATCATCGGCCTCAGCTTAATAGCCACATCATGCAAAAAGGACGAAACAAGCGAGCCTGTTGTAGATAATACTATTAAGGTAAGTATAACGACAAAAAACAATGAAAAAGTAGATCATTGGGTGTATTATTCGTTTGAAACAAAAGGAGAAATAAGCGGCATCGACTCATCAAATTTTAAGACATCCGACAAGTGGGATATTGCCTTTCACAGTCGCCATGTTCGATTGAATGGTGGTACGTCGGGAGCAGGAATGGCCGAAGCTTATGATGCTGGAGTGGTTGATTGGACATCGGTAACAGAAGCCACAGAAAGTGGCTATACCAAAGATGCTTTTGCAGACAGTATTCTTTATGCTGGCAACGGACAAGCAGGTCCAATAATGATAGGCACAGATTTAAATATGGTATTCGAGAATGCTTTCGAATTTGATGCAAACACGCACCCACCAACTTATTTAGCCAACAAAAATGTATATGCATTTAAAACACGTAAAGGAAATTATGCCAAAATTATGCTTACCGATTATTATAATGATAAAGGCGTGAGTGGATATATTTCGTTTAAATATGTTTTGAATACAGATGGCGGACGAGATTTATAGTCCTTTATGTAGCGGGAGTTCATTAATTCCCGCTACATTTGCACAAAATTACTATTTATGGAAAACAACGGTATTTGGGAATATAACTTTCGGGTGCGCTCCTTTGATGTGGATCAAAATAACAATATGACCTTAACTTCCATAAGCGAGTATTTACAGGAAGTAGCTGGTGATCATGCTAATACTATGGGCTTTGGGTATCGTCAGGTTGTATTAAATCAACTTGCTTGGATTCTTGGTGGAATTAGAATAGAAGTAAATAGACTACCCCTCTGGGAGGAAGATATTAAAGTAAAAACTTGGGTTGTAGAAAATAATCGATTCATCTCTCGTCGTGATTTTCAATGGTACGACCAAGAGGGAAACGTACTCTTAAATGCTTCTACCAATTGGATTCTAATCAACACTGAGCGTCGTCGTCCTGTGGCAATTGACTCCATGAATTTTCAAGTAAAATTACATCCTGAAAAAAAGGCTACATCAGCAGAAATAGCCAATATTAGAGCCAAATTTGAAGATGTAAATAGTATTGATTATCAGGTTCGATACTCCGATTTGGATATGGTAGGACATATGAATAATACTAAATATATTCAACTGTTTTTTGACCAATTCAGCCAGAATTTTCATCTTAAAAATACCGTAAAGAGCTTGGATATCAATTTTAAGAATGAAGCCAAATACACTAATATTTTAGAATTAAATATTCAAAAAAACTCCAACGAGCATATTGCTATACTTAGGCGAAAAGAAGATGAAAAAGTTAATTGCTTGGCACAAATAATTTGGAATTAATAATCTTAAAACTTAAATTTGAATTAGATGATTAAGCAGGGTAGCCATTTATATTCTGAGCTATTAAATTTTTCTTTTCCCTTCCCTTCGGTAAGCTCAGGGCAGGCTCCCTAAACGAGTGCTTAAAGATTTAACTATCCACGAATTATTAAAGACTAGCATTTTACGAATATTTGAGACCTAAAGTCAAACAAAGTATGAGTAGAGGGTAAAACCTTTAGATTTGCAACTACATAGGCTCACTTGTTAATTCCTTGAAATTCTATTGTTTAACTGTTTATTTGACGAATCATTTAGCCGTAGTCTAAATTTTTTTTGTTAGTAATATTTATACGTTTACTTTACTGTATTTTATAAAGTGTTAGCGTACAAGCAAATAAGTTAATAAGCAAATCATCAAGAACAAAAGTCTGCTCTGAGTATGAGTATTTGCCCTGGATGATTAGTAGAAATAAGGTAAATTTACGGATTCAAATAGTCTATTGCAAAAGATCAAGTACCATGCAACTATTTTTTTATTATTTTAGTCATACAATATATAATCTTACTAAAACTTAATAAAATGAAATACTTATTTGTACTTATTATTGTAAGCATTACTCTTTTATTAACCACACCATCAACTGTTAAAGCTAATCATTATGCTGGGTCTGACATAACCTACACTTGCCTTGGGGGTAATACATACCTAATTACCTACACTTATTATAGAAATTGTGAAGGGGTGAGTGCACCAGCCCAACGAACAATTGATTTTAACTGTTCCTCCAACTCTACGTATAACTTTTCAGCACCACTTCTACAAGTATTTGGAACAGGTCAAGAGCTTACGCAGGCTTGTTCTGCCTTTCAAACCAATTGTTCTGGAGGCAATGCTTTTGGTGTTCAAGAATATGTATATCAAGGACAAGTTACACTTATTGGGTGTAATTCGTGGGAAATAACATTTTCAGGTTGTTGTAGAAGTCCTGTTTCTACAGTAGCTCCTAGCGGGTCATCTTACACTACTATAGCTGTCTTGAACAATAATGCTGTACTAAGTAATAGTTCTCCAACCTTCACCAATAAACCTGTTCTTGTAGCTTGTAATGGACAAAGTCTTTACATAAATCATGGTGCAACTGACTCTGATGGAGATTCATTAGTATATTCTTTCTATAGTCCATTTACAAATTACCCAAATACTCTTAATTATAGTGGTAGTTATTCTGAAACAAATTTCTTACAATCAAGCACACCCATTACAATTGACTCAGCAACAGGTGATATTCACTTTACACCAAGTGCACTCCTTTCAACAATAATGGGAGTTAAAGTGGAGGAATATCGAAAAGTCAATGGCACTCCCACTCTTATTGGAACCATATATCGAGACCTTCTATTAATTGTAATTTTATGTAATACTAGCGCCCCTACTTTATCAGGATTAGATACTAGCCTATCTAAATCATATAGTCCAAATGATACTATTTTTTCTTTAGATGAATGTTTAACTAACCCTATTTCTTTTAATATTTATGGCTTCGATGCAGACACATTTAATCCTAATATTTCAGGCAACCCTGAAAAATTCAGTATCAGTTGGAATAATGATATCTTAGGAGCAACATTTACACCACACCATAATGGAACCGATTCGGCCTTTGCTACTTTTTCGTGGACTCCCAATTCCTTTGATGTAAATAAAAAACATTGCTTTATTGCAACTATACAGGATGAAGCTTGCTCCTATAATGCTTTTCAATCTTATACTTATTGTATTACACCACGAGCTATGTTTGTAGATATTGGGTCCGACACACTGCTTTGTGAGGGCGAGTCCATCACACTTAGAGCTGATGCCGATCCGTCTACAGTAAATTATATATGGAATATAAATGGCAGTCCATTCGGTGTTCCACAAACACAAGACTCTTTAGTATTTAATTCCTCAGTAAGTGGACCTGGCGTGTATAATGTGAGCATAGAAACCAATAATGGCGACCCAAACATGAACTGTGCTGGCTCCGATGATATTACCCTAGAAGTAATCTATCAACCACAAATAAATGCAACCCTAGCAGATACTACTATTTGCGATAGAGATTCGGTAATATATGATGCAGGAATTGGCCAATCATACAGGTGGACAAATATTTATTCTTCAAATATTGTTGGAACTTCACAAATTTATTTTGCTTCAATAGGAGGATTATATGAATTACTTGTTGATGGAGGAGTAAATTCACGATGCACAGATATTGATACATTTTCGCTTGCAATAAACCCAAGTCCATTGACTTTTAACTTTGGCAATGACACTACTATTAGCTCAAACCAATCACTCACCCTAAGTATGCCAGCAGCTGCTAATCAAGAGTACTTATGGAGTACTGGCGATACTATTTCGTCCATAATTATTGATAATTCTTTCAATTGGAATAATAAAATCATAGGCACTACCATCAATAGTTTTCAATGCTATTCCACAGACACCATATATGTGTATATAGGTAGCGCCTCAATACAAAACAATAGCAATTCTAAATTGAAAATTTATCCAAACCCAGTTCAAAATAACCTTTTTATTGAGCTGGATAAAGATTATGGAACTGCTAAAATTGAAATTTACGATTTAAGTGGGAAATTATTTCATAAGGAACAATTTACAGGAAAACTGCACCGTATTAATGCGGTTGAAAAGCTACCAAAAGGTATGTACCTATTGCAACTACAAAACGATGAGTTGAATATTAATATGCGCTTTGCGAAGAAATAGGTTTTTAATATATGAATAAAGCAAAAAAGATTCCAGTCAAAATTCTAAGTATTGCGATATTTATATCCGCAGTTTTGGCTACATTTTTTAGTTATCAAGAAAACTTGATATGGTATAGCCTATTCAAACCACTAACAACAGTTTTGATTATCACTTTAGCTGTTTTTATCTACCTAAACAAAAAAAGTAAGTATAAACTATTAATCATTATTGCATTAATTATTGCCTTAATTGGCGACGTATTATTAATAGGAAATAATCACTTCCTGTATGGATTAGGAGCCTTTTTTATTGCGCATATCATATTCACACTTGCCTTTTCAAGTCTTAAACATTTTTTTAGTCATATTCCCATTTTAATAATTTTGCTGGCAATTGGAGGAATCTATTATACTTTTTTACAGCCAAAACTTCAAGATTTTCAAATCCCAGTTATTGTATATATGTTAGCAATAATCACTATGAGTTGGCAAGCCCTTTCGCTTGCAGCAATATATAAAACAAAGGTATTCTATGGACTTGGAATAGCATCCTTATTATTTTCATTTTCAGACGCAGCAATTGCCTACACTAAGTTTATTCAAGTAATCGATTATTCAAGTATTCTTATTCTACCTACGTATTGGATGGCAATATATGTATTTAGTATTTCTGCTAATTATGTTGAATATAGTGTTCAAAAAAAAATAGGCGCTAATCATACTTCAAACCGACAACTATCGACTCTTAATCCTTAAACTCAGTCTATTTTCATGGATTCAAAAGGGTATCATAGAGTAATAGTACCCAGCAAATCAAAATCAAAAATCGCTAAAATAAAAACCCTTGCCAATTAAAATAAAATAACTACTTTTGCCGCTCAATTAAAGCCGCTATAATTAGATGGTATAATTTAATTTAATAGTAAAAATAAAGACTATGTATTTATCACTAGAGAAAAAGAAAGAGCTATTCAAAGAGTTCTCTCACAAAGGAGAAGCCGACACTGGCTCAGTAGAGGGACAAGTTGCCCTATTTACATTTAGAATTAAACACCTTACCGAGCACATGAAAGAAAACCGTAAAGACTTCGCAACAGAGCGTTCTTTGGTTCTTTTGGTAGGTAAGCGTCGTAAGTTATTAGATTATTTAGCTAAAAAGGATATCACACGTTACCGTGAGCTTATCAAGAAGCTAAATTTAAGAAAATAATATGGATTAACTTCCTAGGATACAAAAAAGGTGATTGGTTACAATTACCTTTTTTGGTATCTACACTTTTGGTTTTTGATTGTACCGTACCACCAACAATCAGAGTGCAAAGAGCACAGAAACACATATTTATATAAAAGAAGAAGATGATGACGAAATTAGGAGTATCAAAATCGTTTCAATTGCCTGATGGTCGTGAAGTGACTATCGAAACAGGTAAATTGGCAAAACAGGCAGATGGGTCTGTAGTAGTAAAATGTGGAGCAACTATGTTGTTGGCCACTGTAGTAGCAAAACAAGAAGCTAATGCTAATGTGGATTTTATGCCACTATCAGTTGATTACAGAGAAAATTATGCGTCAGCAGGACGCTTTCCTGGTGGATTTTTCAAGCGTGAAGCACGTCCATCAGAGTACGAAATATTAGTATCACGTTTAGTTGACCGTGTGTTGCGTCCGTTATTTCCAGCAGACTACCATGCAGAAACTCAAGTGATTATTCAATTGGTTTCTTTGGAGCCAGGATCTCAACCTGATGCTTTTGCAGCATTAGCAGCATCGGCAGCACTTGCCGTATCAAACATTCCTTTCAACGGACCAATTTCTGAAGTTCGTGTTGCCAACCTAGATGGCAAATGGATTGTAAACCCAAACATTGAAGATACTGCAAATGCAGAGCTTGAAATGATGATTGGTGCCACATACGAAAATATTATGATGGTAGAAGGCGAGATGAACGAAGTATCAGAAGAAATGATGATGGAAGCCTTCGAAATTGCACATGAAGCAATTAAAGTTCAGTGTCAAACACAGTCTGACTTAGCTGGAATGATTGAAAAATCAAGCCCTAAACGTGTTTACAACCATGAAGATAATGATGCTGATTTGGAAAAAGCAATTCAAGATTTTTGTAACGATAAGGTTTATGCTGTTGCAAAAATGGGTCTTGCTGACAAACATAAAAGAGCTGAATTATTAAAAGGTGTTAAAGAAGAATTTGTTGCTACCTTAAGTGAGGAAGAAGCTGCTGAAAAAGGAAACTTAATTGGCCGTTATTACCACGATGTGGAAAAAGCAATGATTCGTAAGTGTATGCTTAATGAGCGTATTCGCTTAGACGGTCGTAAAATGGACGAGATTCGTCCAATCTGGAGTGAGGTAAACTACTTACCATCAGCTCACGGCTCAGCAATCTTTACCCGTGGCGAAACTCAATCATTAACTACCATTACTTTAGGTAGTAAAATGGATGAAAAAATTGTTGACGGCGTAGTATTTGACGGTCGCGACCGACTTTTATTGCATTATAACTTCCCTCCATATTCAACTGGTGAGGCTCGTTTCCTTCGCGGAACATCTCGTCGTGAAATTGGTCATGGTAATCTTGCCCTTCGTGCACTGAAGCGTATGATTCCTGGAAAAGAGGAAAACCCTTATACAATCCGTATCGTTTCTGACGTATTAGAGTCAAACGGTTCTTCATCAATGGCAACCGTTTGTGCAGGTACACTTGGACTAATGGATGCTGGTGTGAAAATGAAGAAGCCAGTTTCGGGTATCGCAATGGGACTAATCACTGATAAAGAGAGTGGTAAATTTGCTGTTCTTTCAGATATATTAGGTGATGAGGATCATTTGGGTGACATGGACTTCAAAGTAACTGGTACGCGTGATGGTATCACAGCTTGTCAGATGGATATTAAAGTTGATGGTCTTTCATTCGAAATTCTTTCTCAAGCATTGGAGCAAGCAAAAGCTGGCCGTATGCATATCTTGGATAAGATTGAGGAAACTATCGCTAAGCCACGTGAAGATTATAAGGACTTTGTTCCAAGAATTGAAACAGTGATTATCGACAAAGAATTTATCGGTGCTATCATTGGACCTGGTGGAAAAATTATTCAAGACATCCAGTTGAAAACTGAAACTACTATTACTATTGAAGAAGATGGTAATAAAGGTATAATCCAAATTATGTCGAACGATAAAACTAATATGGAAGCTGCCAAAGCTCGTATTAAAGGTATCGTTGCCGTTCCTGAGGTTGGAGATACTTATCATGCAACCGTTAAGAGCATTATGCCTTATGGTGCATTTGTTGAGATTCTTCCTGGAAAAGAAGGATTACTTCATATCTCTGAGATTGATCATAAACGTATCGAGAAGGTAGAAGATGTATTGAAGGAAGGTCAAGAAGTTGATGTTAAATTATTAGCTGTTGACTCTCGTTCTGGAAAATTAAAACTTTCGATGAAGGCACTAATGCCAAAGCCTGAACGTAATTAATAAATAGATATTTATCTATATAATTGCCCTTTCTACAAATGTAGAGAGGGCTTTTTTTTTGGTGAAAAACCACTTCAGAAATCAACATTTCTTAATTTGTCAACTAAAACTCATGTTTTTCAAAAGCATTGCAACAAAACATTTTTTTTTACGTAACAGAAGCCATTGCTAAAAACATATTTTAACAAAAAGAGACTAGATGAGGCAGTTAAAAATATCAAAACAGGTTACTAATAGGGAAACAGCATCGCTTGATAAATATTTGGCAGAGATTGGACGCGTGGATTTAATTACCGCTGAAGATGAAGTAAAGCTTGCCCAACTTATAAAGCAAGGTGACCAAATTGCCCTTAAAAGATTAGTGAATGCCAACCTTCGATTTGTTGTATCTGTTTCTAAACAATATCAAAATCAAGGACTTACACTACCCGACTTAATCAACGAAGGAAACTTAGGATTAATAAAAGCAGCACAGCGATTTGATGAAACTAGAGGCTTTAAGTTTATCTCCTATGCAGTGTGGTGGATTCGCCAATCGATACTACAAGCTTTAGCTGAGCAATCGCGAATCGTTCGTCTTCCATTGAACAAAATTGGCTCCATAAACAAAATTAATAAAACTTTTGCTGCTTTAGAGCAGGATTTAGGAAGAGCACCAACCCATTTGGAAATAGCTGAAAAACTAGATATTACACTAAAAGAGGTTAAAGAATCAGCTAAAAACTCTGGACGCCATGTAAGTATGGACGCGCCTTTGGTACAAGATGAAACAACAAATATGTACGATGTTCTTCGCGAGAATGACACTCCTACACCCGAAACAGGACTTCTATATGATTCGTTGCGCAAGGAAATAGAGCGAGCAATTTCGACCCTTACACCTCGTGAAACTGATGTGCTAAGGCTATTCTTTGGCTTAGATGATCACAATCCAATGACATTGGAAGAAATTGGCGAACGATTTGATCTCACTCGTGAGCGTGTTCGACAAATAAAAGAAAAAGCTATCAGACGACTCAAACATACATCAAGAAGTAAAATTCTTAAGACATACCTAGGATAATTTAAATTGAATAAATTTGAATTTCAAAAGCGACTGTTGTGGGTCGCTTTTTTTTTGCTCTAATGCAAGCTATTTTTCTATCTTTGCCAACAGGTCAAACTTCGGTAGGATTTGCGAAATTGAATTAATTAACAATTTCACTTTTTTATCGCAAATCACTCAGTCTGACTATGTAAACTGTTCTGAATATCAAACAAATTAATCGAATTTAAATTGTACCCTGAGCTTACTGTAGGGAACATAAACAATAAACAATGTCACATAAACTAGCCCCATCCCTACTCTCAGCAGATTTTGGAAATTTGCAACGCGATATCGAAATGATTAATAATAGTCAAGCCGATTGGTTTCATATTGATGTGATGGACGGTATGTTTGTTCCCAATATTTCATTTGGATTTCCTGTGATTAAGTATATTCAGAAGCATGCTAAAAAGCCTTTGGACGTGCACCTTATGATTATGGATCCTGATCGTTATTTGAAGCAGTTTAAGGATGTAGGTGCTGATATTATCACCGTGCATTATGAGGCGGTAACGCATTTGCATCGAACTATTCAGTTGATGAAAAGCTTAGACGTGCAAGCAGGAGTGGTTCTCAATCCTCATACCAATGTAATGCTGTTGGAAGATATTATCGCTGATTTGGATGTGGTATTATTGATGTCGGTAAATCCGGGCTATGGTGGACAAAGCTTTATTGAGAACACCTATTCCAAGATTTCAAAATTGAAGGATTTGATTATTCAGAAAAACTCCAAAGCCCTAATCGAAATTGATGGTGGCGTAGGAACTCATAATATTCAGAAACTCGTAACAACTGGCGCTGATGTTCTAGTGGCTGGAAATGCGGTTTTTGGTGCTGATGATCCTATGGAGATGATTAAGTTATTAAAGAAAACTATTTAATCTTCACCTAATTCAATTCGTTTTTTTATCTCTAAGTTTCTTGGACAAGCTATTAATATCTTGTTCCAACTCTTTCAAATTTATTTCTTTATCAATTTGTTTTAGGTTTTCTTTATACTTCATAAATTCATCGCTTGATTTCTCTAATGCCATTTGATGACTTATTTTACCTGCATGTGTTAAAAGCTCTTTTCCATTGAGTTGCACAATCGCATCTAATCGTTCAACCCAATCTTTCATATACATTGGCTTATTTTCAAGTGCCATAGTTTCGGCAAATGCAAGATATTGTTCTACAATTAAGCCAAGCAGTTTTATTTCATTTTCTTTCAAATAATTCTTAGCAATGCTTACTTCTTCTTTCTTGATTTTAGAGTTGTTGCCCTTGTCATAAGATTGCATTCCTAAAAGCGGCAAACTGGCATCAGCTCTGCGATAAACCAATTCTGCAGCTGTTTGCTCACTAATTGCCCAGAGTAATTTATTTTGTACAATTTTAAAGAACATCAACGTACTTTCTCCTTTAGGGTCATAATCTATACTTGTTGCATAAATATCTTTTATTTTCTGATAAAAAAAGCGTTCCGAAATACGTATTTCACGAATACGTTCTTGTAGTTCGTTAAAGTAATTCATCGAATTAGCTGTTTTAAATCTATCGTCGTTTAAAGCAAACCCTTTGATTATATATTCTTTTAAACGCTGAGTTGCCCATATTCTAAACTGTGTACCTTGCTTAGATTTTACACGATAACCTACCGAAATAATTACATCAAGATTGTAAATATTCACATTGTGAGTTTGCGTTTTATCAGCAATAGCGCCGTGCTGAGAGGTTGTCTTGTTTTTCCGGACAACCACTTCTTCAAACAATTCACCCTCATTAAAAATATTCCGAATATGTTCAGAAATTGTTTTTTTACTTTTACCAAACAAACCTGCCATTTGCATTTGTGTAAGCCAAACAGTTTCGTCCTCAAAACGAACATCAAGCTTTGTTTCCCCACTTTCGGTTTGGTATATTATTATTTGGGAATTATTAGTTGATACTTGAGAATTGCTCATTATTTTTTCTTCTTTTCATTAAACATAGGCGAGGTGTATTCGTTGTATAAATCAAATAAATACTCTATTCGTGCATTTTCTTTCGTTTCATCCGCCCACTCATTGGAGAACTTTAATGCTCTGTTTTTTATTTCATTCCAACTTAATGCCATTCTATTGCTTATTTTATTTTTGTAAAGATACAAAATATTGCTCCTATTCGCCCTTACACCAACAGCTCATTTCATGGTCGTCCACCATACCCACGGCTTGCATAAATGCATACACAATAGTAGAACCAACAAACTTAAAACCTCGTTTTTTTAGGTCTTTGCTAATTTGGTCAGACAATTCTGTGGTAGCAGGAATTTCTTCCATTGTTTTCCAATGATTGATTATTGGCTTATCGTTTACAAAAGCCCAAAGATATTTACTAAAACTACCAAACTCTTTTTGCACTTCCATAAAAGCTAGGGCATTGGTTTTGGCCGAAAGAATCTTTAATCGATTTCGAATAATTCCCGCATCTTGACGTAAGAATTCCAACTTGGCATCATTGTATTTTGCAATCTTTTTATAATCGAAACCATCAAATGCCTTACGGAAATTCTCACGCTTGCGCAAAATAGTAATCCAACTTAGCCCTGCTTGGAAGCCTTCCAAAAGAATAAATTCGAATAAAGTAGCATCATCATAAACAGGCTTTCCCCATTCCTCATCGTGATACTTAATATATAATGGATCATCCGAACACCATTGACATCTTTTCTTTTCCATAATTATATTTTTATACTTCTACAATTATTCTCACGAATAATTGTAGAAAAGCAATCAGTCTAAATCATAATAATCAGTGTCAAAAAAAATAATGATTGATGCTCAGCATCAAGAATTAAAACTATCATAATACTGACTCAAACTAAGCTAGTTACTATAATAATAATGCCCAATGATTTTGAAATCAAATAAACAATCCTCTAAAACTTGACCACCACCAATATTATGAACCATCATATATCGAGCTCCATCTGATGATTTCCGATTTACTACAATTCCAATATGCGTAGTTCCACCTCCCAAATTCCAACAAACAATATCACCTGGAATATAATCTGAAGCGGTTTGAGTCATTGGCTTTACAGTACCTTTTCGCTTAAAAAATACCATTAGATTTGGCACTCTGCGATGATCAATATTTTTATCGGTCGATTTCAACCCCCATATTTTTGGATACAAACTAAAGTGGGCTTTCATATCTTCATGCACCTCTTTTTGTAAATCGACACCCACCTTACGATAAGCCCGAATTATCACATCAGTACATACTCCCCTATCGGAAGGAACATCGCCATTGGGATAAGCCATAGAATAATAAGCAGGGTCATAAGTAACATTATCCTTTGTTAGTTGTAAAGCCACTGTGGACAATCTTTCGGCAAAGCTGTGTTGATCACCTTGATTAGTACTGCTAGAATATAGGATATTAATGTCTTGCATCGAAACCGATACAAACAAAAGGGCAATAAATACAACACTACTAAATCGACTCATTATATTGATATTATGTTTTCAGCGTAAAGATATAGAAAAAATATCAGCGATAATCCACATCATTTGTGTTATCGGTATTCTATTATTTCCGTATTTTTGGTCTAATTATTGAAAACAATATAGAATGATAAAAATAATACTATACCCCATTATATTCCTTTTATTCATAGGGCAAGCACAAGCACAAATTGAATATGAAAGCTATACCCCTGAGAAGATTTACCCAAAGGACATACAAGTTGGAGCACAGCAATTTGACAAATATGTGCATTTTGTTAAAAACAAAAATGTTGTTGTTTTAGGAAACCAAACTTCCATGGTGGGCGATGTGCATTTAGTAGATTTTCTAATAAGCAAAGGTATTGCTGTAAAAAAAGTAATGAGTCCAGAACACGGGTTTCGTGGCAATGCAGGTGCTGGCGAGCATGTTGCTGATGGAAAAGATGCTAAAACAGGTCTGCCTATTATTTCACTTTATGGTAATCATCGCAAACCTACCAAAGAAGATTTAGACAGCATTGATGTGGTGATTTTTGATTTGCAAGATGTGGGAACACGTTTCTATACCTACATTTCGACTCTACAATATTTAATGGAAGCTTGTGCAGAACACAAAGTGCAAGTGATAGTACTCGACCGTCCAAATCCCAATGGTTATTTTGTGGATGGACCCATTTTAGAATCTAAATATAAGTCTTTTGTTGGTATGCAACCCATTCCAATTGTTCATGGTATGACAGTAGGTGAATACGCACTAATGTTGAATGGAGAAGGATGGTTAAAGGACAGTATAAAATGTGATTTGGAAGTAATTAGTGTAATAGGTTATCAACATGATCAATTGTATCAACTACCAATTAAACCATCGCCAAACCTACCTACCATGGAGGCCATTTACCTTTACCCCACATTATGCCTTTTCGAAGGCACCGTCGTTAGCGTAGGGCGAGGTACAAAAAAACCCTTTGAACTAGTCGGCCATCCTGATTTGACAGAATACGATACTATTTTTACACCAAAACCCATTAAAGGTGTGGCTCCACACCCCAAACTGCAAGGTGAGGAATGTAAAGGCCATGTGCTTACCAACTACGCTCAAAAGAGAACTAATTACGAAAGCCGAATAAATATTTACTGGATTGTCATTGGCTATTTTGAGTTGGGTGGGAAAGATAGCTTTTTCACTTCCTTTTTTGACACACTAGCCGGAAGTGATAAGCTCCGTAAGCAAATAATTGCTGGAGCTACTGAGGATGAAATACGTGCCAGTTGGCAAAAGGAAATAAATAATTTTAAAAAAATACGATCTAAATATCTTTTATATCAAGACTTTGAATAATATATAACGTAAAGGCAATTCATGAATTGCCGTAACACGTAGACGAAAAAAATAACTAAGCAAGAAGAAATGCGCTACTTCATAAAACTATCATACAAAGGCACCAACTACCACGGCTGGCAATACCAACCCAATGCCACAAGCATTCAAGAAGAGTTGGAAAAAGCATTTAGCCTAATCATGCGTGAAGAAATTGCCATTACTGGAGCTGGCAGAACCGATACCGGAGTTCATGCCAAAAACTTTATCGCTCATTTTGAAACTGAAACGAATCTTGATGCAAATCAAATTAAAGAGCTGATTTACAAACTCAATAGTTACATCAGTAAAGACCTAGCGATCCACAACATCTATCATGTAGATGCAAGAATGCACGCTCGATTCGATGCCAAAGAACGAACTTATCAATACTTTATCACAACAACCAAAAATCCGTTTACCACAGAAAGCGCTTGGTATGTACACGGAAAACTCGATGTGGATAAAATGAATAAAGCTTGTGAAATATTAAAAAACTATACCGATTTTGGAAGCTTTGCCAAGCTCCATAGCGATAATAAAACCAATATCTGCGATTTGATGGAAGCTCATTGGGAAGTGAAAAATGAGCTTTTGGTTTTCACTATCAAAGCAGATCGTTTTCTTCGAAATATGGTACGTGCCATTGTGGGAACTATGGTTGATATTGGTCAAGGAAAAACTTCCTTAGATGAATTACCAAAAATAATTGAAAGCAAAGACCGTAATCGTGCTGGACGCTCAGTTCCTGCGCATGGGTTGTTTCTAGTTGACATCAAATACTAAATACTCAAAGAGTACAGCTAGTTTCACAAAAATAATCTTTTTGTTATAAGAAATTATCTACTGAAAGTAAAATTATCATCAGCAACACAAAGATATTAATCTTCATAAAATACTGCATGGGTTTAAACATCACTTTATCAAATTTCAGAATTTTGATAAAAGAGAAAATTAACCAAGTGGAAACTAGAATAATTCCAATAGCTGTTGCTAAAGAATTCACCACTCCAAATGCAGGAAGCATTAAAGCCGTTAAAGCCGTCGATAAGGTCCAAAGGAAAGTTACCCAACGAATATGCTGAACACTATAATAGCGGGTTAAAGCAGGGAAGCCAGCTTTTTCGTATTGAGGGCCATACTTTATCATCAATAACCAAAAATGAGGCACTTGCCATATAAAGAAAAAGAAAGCTAACATTAGAGCTCGCATATCCATTAAACTTCCACCGGCTGCAACCCAACCCACCATTGGAGGCAAAGCCCCAATTACAGAGCCTGGAATCACAGCAAAAGGAGTGATTTTCTTTAATGGCGTATAAAAAGCATTATACCAAAGTAGGGCAGTAATTCCTAAAAGCATCGCTTGATAATTAGAGCCAAGCCATATTAAACCACTTCCTACTGTTACAAACGAAATAGCAAGAATCAAAGCATTGGTAGGACTTATTCTTCCTGATGGAATTGGACGATGAGCAGTACGCTCCATCATTGCATCCTTTTTATGCTCCTGCACTTGATTAATCATAGCCGAGCCACAAGCGAGAATAAACAAGCCAAGTACTGGCATAATCATTTGTGAACTATAACCATCATTTGCCAAAACATAACCCACAATCGTAGTGAGCATCACAGCAAATGTGATACGAATTTTACTTAATTCAAATACGATTTTTAGTTTTTGTTTCATCTTACTTCAACGACTTCAAATAGTCAATAATCTGTTCCTTTTCTTCTTCTGTAAATACATCTTTATACGACTGCATCATACCTTTACTATACGTTTTCACAACCTCAACATTGGGCTCATTCAAAGAGCGCATCAAATACTCTTTCTCCACAGCAATCTCCTTTTCAACACCATTTTCTAATACGATAATTTCTTTACGCCCCCATATTCCAAGGAAACTTGGGCCGACCAAGCGTGTTCCATCCACCGAGTGACAACTCATACAAGCATTACTCTTCAATAAGGCCAAGCCTGGATAATCAGATTTTTTTTCTTTAGCATTATACCATTTTTCGTAATCCTCAACGGGCAATACATCCACATGAGAGATCATATACGAGTGCCGATCTCCACAATATTCAGCACAAAGAATATTATACGTTCCTTCTTGCTGGGCAATAAACCACATCCAATTATCACGGCCAGGAACCATATCTTCTTTTATACGAAAAGCAGGAATATATAAGCTATGAATTACATCTTTAGAGAATAAATCTAACTTCACAGCTTTATCCAATGGTACCACCAAAGTATCGGTCACTCTCCCATTTGGGTATTCAAACGACCACGACCACATTTGTCCTGTGGCTTTTATCTGAATCGCATCATCTGGCGCGGTTCGCATTTTCAGATAACCATTATAGCCCCAATAAAACATCATAACCACTAATATGGTAGGCACCACTGTCCACAATACTTCTAATCCAATATGACCTTCAATATCAGTAGCCTTAGGATTTCGTTTATGGTCGTATCTCCACATAAAATAAATCATAATAAGCGTCAAGCCCACAAGGAAAAATAAAGAAATACCAATAATCATTGCTAATGCATAGTCAACATCATTGGAAAAATTTGAAACATTCGAAAACATATTTTCTTCTTTTAATAATTTCTAATCAGTTATTTTTCGTCACCTAGCGATAGAAATAATCCACAGCTAATAAAGTAATAAACACACCAAAGATGATAATTACAGCTCCAATAAATAGTTTATAAATGATATCATCATATTTTATATGCATAAAATTCCGGACCACCAAAGTGGCTTTTACTGTAGCTATCCCCATAGCAACAAGTACAGCTAAAACAGTGGTTCCGCCAGTGGCATAAGATGCCCAAATGGTAATAGCTGTTAGCAGCATTAATAAACCAAAGGTGATTAAATCACTCTTAAAACTGGGTGTATGTTCGTGTTTACTCATAGTATTTTCTTTTTCGATTTTAGTGCAATAAATAGAATAAAGGGAAAAGGTAAATCCATATTAAATCGACAAGATGCCAATACAAACCTGCATTTTCTTGAAAAACAATATTCTCAGAAGTAATTCTTCCGAGCATTATTCTTTTGATAACAATAGCTAAAAGCACTGCTCCAACTACCACATGAAGTCCATGTAAGCCTGTCATAAAGTAGTAAAGGAAAAGAAACATACCCTCACCTTTTTCTAAATTATTGAAGGCCTCGAATCCTGGAAATAATCCATGATGAATATGATTGCTCCACTCGAAGTATTTATTCACCATAAAGCTTAATGCTAAAAATATAGTGATGATTATTAGCAGAACCGCCACATTATCCAAGCCTTTCTTCATGGCAGTAATTGACATGGCAACCGTTAAACTTGATGCAATCAAAATAACCGTATTGATAGCTCCTAATGTAATATCCATATGCTCCGCAACAATTTTGAACTCATCAAAATATTGGAAGCGATACATGGCATACACCAAGAATAAACCGCCAAACAGTAGTACTTCTGTGAAAAGGAACAGCCACATTCCCATTTTTTTACCTTCATCGTCTCTTTTTAGACCCGAATTTGGTATTTCATAATGTGCCATATCGCTTAGTTTTCTAAATTTTCTCTATTAACTTGATCCAAAATGCTAAAATCATAAGGACCTTTATCCGAAAGTATTGGAGCTTTTACAAAATTGTGCAATGGTGGTGGAGATGGAATTTGCCATTCTAATGTTACTCCATTCCATGGATTTGCAGTAGCAATTTCACCCTTCTTTGCCGAGCGAACCAAGTTGTAAATCATCATTAATATTCCTATCACTAAAACCCATGACCCCACAGTGGATATTTGATTTAGAGTAGTAAATTCAGGTAAATAATCATAATACCTCCGTGGCATTCCTTGTCCACCAACAATCAACATCGCCATATATGTCACATTGAAGCCAATAAAAGTCAAGGTTAAAGAAATATACGAAAGTCGCTTATTATACATACGACCAAATATTTTTGGGAACCAATAATGCATAGCTCCAAAAAACACGAAGATTGTTCCACCAAACATGGTATAATGGAAGTGCGCTACCACATAGGCCGTATCATGCACATGCACATCTACGGATAAAGCACCCAAAATCAGCCCTGTTAATCCTCCAATCATAAAATTGAAAATAAAGGATGTGGACCAAAGTAAGTTTGGAGTCATATGGATGGAACCCTTATATAAAGTAGCCACCCAATTAAACACCTTAATAGCCGTTGGAATGGCTACCAGATAAGTCACAAACGAAAATACTACACGAGCCTCGCCACTCATTCCAGAAGTAAACATATGGTGTCCCCATACGAAATAACCCAAGAATGCAATGGCCATACTAGAAATGGCAATGGCTTTATAACCAAAAATTGTCCGTTGAGCAGCCGTAGGTAAAATCTCACTAATAATTCCCATAGCAGGCAAAATCATCACGTAAACAACTGGATGAGAGTAAATCCAGAAAAGATGTTGATAAAGTACAGGGTCGCCTCCTAAAGCAGGATCGAATAATCCAATACCAAATGTTCGCTCTGCAATTACCATTAATAATGTGATTCCAACAATTGGCGTTGCCAAAAGCTGAATCCATGCCGTAGCATATAAACTCCATGCAAAAAGTGGCATTTTAAACCAGGTCATTTTTGGTGCTCGCAAACGATGAATGGTTACAATAAAATTAAGTCCCGTAAGAATTGAGGAGAAGCCCAAAACGAAAGCGGCAAAAAGGAGCAGCGTAACATTGGTATCTGTATTCACACTATATGGTGCATAAAATGTCCAACCAGTATCAGCCGAGCCAGGTCCATAAACCAAAGTTAATAAGGCCATACTTGCACCAATAATATAAAGCCACCACGAAAACAGATTCAGTCTTGGTAAAGCTACATCATCAGTTCCTAGCATTATGGGCAACATAAAGTTACCAAATACGGCAGGAATACTGGGGATAATTACCAAGAAAATCATAATCACTCCATGAAAAGTAAAAACTTTATTATAGGTTGTTGCCTCCATAATGGTTTGACCAGGTGCGATTAATTCTAAACGCATTAAAAATCCCAAGGTCATGCCCACCAAAAAGAAAGCGGTAATGGCATATAGATATAAAAGTGCAATTCGTTTATGATCGAGAGTAAAAATCCAAGAGAAGATACCTTTCTTTTCATTCCAAAATGATTGCTCCATCGCTGTGGTATTTGTATCAGTCATATTTAGTTTTTATCTTGATTATTGATTTGTTTTTTTTCGTTTACGTTCGGCACGTATCATAAAAAATAATAGGATTACAGCCAAAGTGAGCACCATGGTGCCTGATACTTTCAATATATCAAATGTGTATCTTTTGCCTTGTGGATCGTAGGAAAAACAATAGTCTAAAACCTTATTGATAGTTGGACCAGAACGACCCTTTGACGCCTCAATTAAAGCCAACTTGAAATCAAATGGAGAGTAATAAACTCCATTTAAATACCGAGTCACCTTACGATTAGGGCTTACCATTACAATTCCTGCAGCATGAATATACCCACCACGATCACTTTTTTTAACTTGAAATCCTATTTCATCTAGTAGTCGCTGAACATTAGCAGTATCACCTGAGAAAAAGCGCCAACCATTGGCCACATCTTGATTTTTATTAATCCGTAGGTAATTCTCTTTTTTCTTTTTGGCAAGAAATGGAGTCTCTCCAGGATCAAAACTTATGGTCAGAATATCATAATCCTTTCCTAATACCATATCCGTTTCTTTTACCACATTGGATAAACCACTAAGTAGTGCCGGGCATATTCCTGGGCAACGAAAATAAACTAGATTAATGATTGTGGGTTTATTGATTAGACTGTCCAAAATAAAAGTCTCTCCTGTACTTTCTGTTAAAATAATATCAGGTGATAAAATAGTATCAAGATGTTCAAATATTCCCAGCTTCTCACTTTCCTGTTGCGGAATTGTATTTTGTCCTGTCGCTAAAAACACTCCAGAAAATAGAGCAGCTAAAAGGAAAAAGGTCTTAAAATGTAGAATTTTCTTCATGCAAATTTGATTCAATCGTAAATAGAATAATGTTTATCAAGACAAATGTACGTTGATAATATATGTAAGCTATTATGATATAAATTATATACCAGTAATTTACGAATTCAAATCGAGTTCTATTTAGAAAATAGAAAAATATAATCATCTGGATATAAGACGCTATTATTTATCAATACATATTAATATGAATAATATATGTATTGTATTTACATGTTTATAATATTTATCAGTTTTAGGCCTTTTTAATAATTTAATGCAAGCCATCCACAGCTTTAAAACTCTTAGAAGGCATGAACTAAACTTGGTGTATTGTATCTCAGGTAAATTCCAATAAGTTTGAATGTTTTGGAAAACAGCAAGCAAATTTTAACTTATTTTAGCCCCAACAATGATATTTTAACAATGTGGTTTTATCAAAGTATATTATTCCATTATTGAATTATATAAAACACAAACAAACACAAGACATTATGGCCGGTAAAACATTTGTAGAAAAGATATTTAATACAACAGTGGGAAGCATTGTTTTTGCCACTCCTGACATTGTTCTCACCCACGACAATACTGCAAGTATTAAAAACACCTTCGCTAAAATGGGCGGAGCCAAGGTAGCAAATCCTGATCAACTACTAATCGTTTTGGACCACAACGCCCCTCCTACTACAGCAAAGTTGGCTACCCAATATCAAGAGATTCGTGATATTGTAAAAGAACAAGGTGTTGAGAAATTCTATGATGCAGGCAAAGGAATATGTCACCAAATTATGAGTTATCATGCCGAGCCAGGAATGATTATAGTAGGTAGCGACAGTCATACTTGTACTGCTGGAGCATTCAATGCCATGGCAGCAGGAATTGACCGCACCGAGGCAGCAGGAATTTGGAAACGTGGCGAAACTTGGTTCCGTGTACCCGAAAGCATTAAAATTACATTGAATGGCAAATTGCCAAAAGGCGTTTATGCTAAAGATATTTCATTGTGGATTATTGGTATGATAGGCTCCGATGGAGCAAATTATAATTCCATTGAGTTTCACGGTGATGGCGTGAGTAGTTTAGGCATTTCGGAGCGAATGACCTTATCGAATTTAGCCTCAGAGATGGGTGCAAAAAATGCAGTTTTCCCAGCAGATGCAGTTTTAGCTGAATATTATGGAGGCAAACTTCCTCATAATCCTATTTGGGCCGATGATGACGCTACATATATTAAAGAAATTGAAATTAACCTTAGCGAGTTATTTCCGGTTGTTGCAGCTCCACACCATGTGGACAATGTAAAGGCACTCTCGGAAGTGCAAGGCGTAAAGCTCAACGAAGGTTTAATTGGCACTTGTACCAATGGTCGATTGGAAGATTTGCGTGAGGCAGCTGCCGTACTAAAAGGTAAAACTGTTGCCGATGGATTCCAATTATTGGTTACTCCCGCTTCGCAAAAGATTTACCTACAAGCTATGGAAGAGGGTCTAATCCAGATTTTCTTGAAGGCCAATGCCAATGTGCTTTCCCCATCTTGTGGCCCTTGCTTGGGAACAGGACAAGGAATTCCGGCTGACGGTTATACCGTGATTTCCACATCAAACCGAAATTTCAAAGGCCGCATGGGAAACCCAAATTCAAGCATTTACCTTGCTTCTCCTGCAGCCGTAGCCTTATCTGCCGTAGCTGGTGAAATAGTGGACCCTCGCGGTGGAAAGCATAATGATATATTTCCATATACTCGGGAGCAAAGCAGCACTCTAGAAGTTGCTGACAGCGATAATCGTCGTTTGGGAAATGTGTGGAATTATACCGATGCTGATAATTTAAATACCGACCAAATGTTTGCTGGAAACCTTACCTACAAAGTATTAAGTTCGGATGCAGCTTCCATCATGCCCTATTTATTCGAAGGTTTTGACAAAAACTTTCATACCAATGTACAGTCAGGTGATGTGATAATTGCAGGCGATAACTTTGGTTGCGGAAGTTCGCGTGAGCATCCTGCCGTGGGACTTTCCCATGCAGGCGTAAAAGCGGTAATTGTGAAATCCATTAATCGTATTTTCTTCCGTTCATCGGTAAATCAGGGATTACCCATAATTGTTTTACCCGAAGTGGTTGATGCCTATAAAGCGGGTGATGATGTGGATATTAATTTTGAAACAGGAACCGTATCTGTGGGAGAAACAGAGTTTAAGTTCAATCCGCTACCAGATAAGCTGATGGCGATATTTGAGGCTAAAGGCTTGGTGAATTACATAAAGAACCAACTTACGTAAAAGAAAAACTACTCCATAATATAAGTGGCTAAGCAATTTGTTGATATGCATAAAGATGCATTGAATGTATGATGAGAAGGTGAACTAATTATCCATCAGTAGTTCTAGTTTTTTTCTATCAATAGTACTATACACTTTTTTCTCTACCCATTTATTGCCCACTCTATCGTAAACAAAGAGCTTTCGCAGGTATTTATCATTATCATTTACCCAAACAAATTCATATCTTTTAACTTTATCACCCTTATAAAAAAGTGTTATTTGCTCCAAATCATTTATCGAAATACAAGATACAGAAGGAGGAATATGATCAAATGCCTTGCTATTAGATGTAAACTAAGATAATAATAAAACTCTTAAAAAAAAAGGGTTCTAAGCAGCAAAAATACATTCTATATTTCACCTATCTTTGCCCTCTAAAATCTTAAAACAAACTGTTATGCCAACAAGAATAGAACACGATTTTATTGGTGAATTAGAGATTCCCAACGACAAATATTACGGAGTGCAAACCTTTCGTGCTTTGGACAATTTTTTCATTACTGGAGTGCCTTTGAGCGTGGAACCCAATTTTGTGGTAGCCTTGGCTTATGTGAAAAAAGCTGCTGCTAATACCAATAAGGATTTGGGTATTTTAGATACTAAAATTGCAGAAGCAATTTGCTATGCCAGTGACGAAATAATTAAAGGTAAATATCACGATCAGTTTGTTACCGACCTTATTCAAGGTGGTGCCGGAACCTCGGTAAATATGAATGCCAATGAAGTGATTGCCAACATTGCTTTAGAGTATATGGGCTATAAAAAGGGGGAATATAAACATTGCCACCCAAACAATCATGTAAACATGTCGCAATCGACAAACGATGCCTACCCTACAGCTTTTCGTATCGCATTATTAAAAAGTCTGGATCGCTATAAAGAGGCTTTGAATGCACTATCTTCTTCCTTGAAACGAAAGGGAGTAGAGTTTAAAGATGTATTGAAGATGGGACGAACGCAATTGCAAGATGCTGTCCCCATGAGTTTAGGCTCTGAGTTTCATGGCTGGGGAACTACCATAAAAGAAGAAATTGGCCGTGTTGATAGCGCGAAAAATCTGATTAGAGAAATCAATATGGGAGCAACTGCTATTGGTACTCGAGTAAATGCTCCTGAGGAATATCCCGAATTGGTTACTAAATATTTAATAAAATACACCGGCTGCCCATTATTTTTAGCCGACGACCTTATTGAAGCCACCTCTGACACAGGTGCTTATGTTCAGCTTTCAGGAGTGTTAAAGCGTACTGCAATTAAACTATCAAAAATCTCTAACGACCTTCGCTTGCTCTCTTCAGGACCAAGAACAGGTTTCAATGAGATTAATTTACCTAAAATGCAGCCAGGTTCTTCTATTATGCCAGGTAAGGTAAACCCCGTTATCCCAGAAGTGGTAAACCAAGTAGCATTTTACGTAATTGGCGCCGACACCACAGTTACCATGGCTGCCGAAGCGGGACAATTACAGTTAAATGTAATGGAGCCCGTTATTTCGTACAGTTTATTTACTTCCATTTTGTATATGACACGTGCTTGCGATACACTTCGCACCAAAGCCATAGATGGTATTACCGCCAATGCTGAGCATACTAAAAATATGGTAATGAACAGTGTGGGAATTGTTACGCTATTAAATCCTATTATTGGTTATGAGGAATCGTCATCCATTGCCAAAGAGGCATTGAATGAAAATAAATCGGTTTATGAAATTGCCGTTAAAGAGCGCAAGCTTATTACTCAAGAAAAATGGAATGAGCTGTTTAGTGTGGAGAATTTGATTAATCCCCAATTCATATTGTAATAGTATTAAGGCAAAATTTGCGAACAAACATTATCACAACAACCCTTCAATGGCACAAGCTTTTGAAGGGTTTTATTTTTATTTTTTTGTCTTACTAACTTTAGCCAGTATTTTACGACTTATCGACTGTAAACTTCGCTCGTCTCCAGTCATAACCAATTCAATGGCCCCTTTTAATTCCTGCTTTAACTCAGGCTCCACCTTAATAATATCGTAAAGCTGCCGAAGTGAAAACATACGTACTGCTACAGGCTGTGAATTAGACAAGTATAAATCAAAACAAATATCTACCATCCTTGCATAATCATAATCGACAACTGGAAACATTTGTAATATTTTTAAGCTCGATCGCCGTTGGCCAGCAAATATAAAACTAGGAAAGGCTTCAATTATGAGATTAAGATAAGGGCGTACATACTCTTTGTCCTCTGCTCCTAAATGCTCCAAAAACCAAGTTGCTCGCCAAGAAAGGGGGTGCTCATTAAGTAAAACAAAATCCCATAATGCAGCCGCTAATTTTTCAGGATCATTGGTGTTATTAGCCAAAGACAAGGCGCGAGCTTTTGAAATATCCTGTTCGATAAAATACCGTAAATCCAATACTCCTTTCATCGGCCACAAATAAATTTATAATCACAGTATTTGCATGCCACATCATCCTCACATTGCACAAAGGCCTCCTCTTTATCAAATAAACGGATCATTAATCCTGTCAAATCTGTTTCAAAATTACTAAGATGACTACCAGTAATATGAGTATCATCCTTAGCATCTATTGCCAAAGGAAAGTATTTGGAATGGTACTTCAAACCAGAAATCCCTGCTTGTAAATGATGCTGATCTTCCACCTGCGGTTTATACATCCATGCATACATCATTAACTGAAATGCCTTTGGTTTTTTACCCAAAAACATGCTATCCCACATACTCTGCTTACCCTTAAACAGTTTAACATCAGAGTCATCTACCTTACCTGTCTTATAATCGATTACTCTAACCGTATCTCCTAGTCGATCGATACGATCAGCATTTCCTCGAAAATTAATCTGCATATCAACCCCTTGATGTTCAATATTAATAGAACGTTTTAAGTCCAATTCCAAATCAAGTATGGTACAAGGAATTCCATCTTTCAGCATTTTACGTTCGTTACTTATAAAGTGCTCCACAAAACGCTCTGCAACTTTTCGAAAAAGAAGATTTTGTCCATGGTCAATATCACCTTTCTTAAACTCCTTCCTGAAACGTTTTTCCAGTTCCGCTTTATACTCTTTCGTAATATCATTAAGAAAAGATTCGCTCAATAATCGACCTTTCTTTCGTAGGTAAAAATCTTCTAACACACCATGTATCACAGTCCCTTGAGTGTTTGCTGCTAAAGTTTCCTCCACCTCCTCTTCGGTGTACATTCCCAATATTCGTTGAAAATAAAACTTTAGGCTACAGGCCAAATAATTGTTCAAGGTAGATGGTGAAAAACCGGAGCCTTCAGCAATACGCTTCAATCTATTTAAGGCATAATCGTCCTTTGGAAATTGAATTTTACGATCAAAATTTTCAGATAATAAAGGAGTATGATATAATTTATGGCTAATCTCGACCTTTGGATTTACCTCTTTAAGCTCCCATTCTATTTGCTGAACATACCGACTTAACTCACCCTGCCCCATGCTATCGTTTTGCGTATTATATAAAATATGAATATTGCTAGCGCCTTGCAACAGGCGATAAAAATGATAAGCAAATACCGAATCGTTGTCCACGGGCAATGGTAATCCTAGCTCCCTTTTTATATCAGGTAAAATAAAGCTCTGATACACATGAGACTTAGGCAGCATCCCCTCATTTACCGAAAGTAGTATAAGGTTCTCGAAATCCAAAGCTCGAGTTTCTAACATACCCATAATTTGCACGCCCATAAGGGGTTCGCCTACAAAAGGAATTCCTTGCGCTGAAGCCAATGAGATAAAAAGATTTTTAAGCGTTGTAAGATGCTTTATATAAGGATGATCGGAGAGTAAATCTTGTAAACGTCGTAATAAAGTTAAATAATGAAATAAAAATTCCCTATCCATTTTCGCTTCATTAGAATCGCCCAATTGATCAAATAACTCCTGCAAAATATTATCAATAAAACTGAGAATATCCTGAGGGCTCCCAATTTTTTGAGCAAACAATTTCAAAAAACCGTAGGCCTCACCCGCTTCATCTAAGTCAAATTGAGAAGGGAACTTTTGCTGTGAAATAAAACTGATATTATTTTCTCGAATGGTTTTTATAATTACCGAACCTAAATTATCTGACTTCAAAACATGAAAATGCTGCACAATCAAAGGGTGCAATAAAACTACCTCCAATTGCTTATGATAAAATGCCGGATTCTTTTCAGCCTGCCCATCCTCCGATACATGACGAAGGAATAAATCAAAAATATTATTAACCAACTCGTATACCCTCGACAATTTGGAAGGATAAGACATGGTAACATTATAGGTGGAGATGGTGTCAGGTAAAGAGTAAAGTAAAGGAACGATTAAGGATTCGTTGGCCATAACTACGGCAGTATTATCACCCACTTCGGCACCACTTAAGGTAGAGTCTTCAGCCAATTGATTTAATATATTTCCGGCCATCTTAGCGATATTCACATCGCCCGAAACACCACTTATATTGATTTTTTTTCGTCCTTCTTTAAGCTCTTTTGTAATCCAACTGATCTCCGACCTATTGGTTTTCGCCAGTTGTTTGCGCAAAAAAGCCCCTGCTTCTTGTTTAGGGTTATCAAAATAATATTCATCGATATCCCAAAGTATTGTTGCCTGAGCTCGTTCTTTATAAAAATCAAAAATAATTTCTTCTGCAGGCGTAAGTGCATTAAACCCAGCAAATATCATGGGCTTACCATCCAAATCAGCATGCCCAATTTGCTCAGCTAATTTTCGGTAAGCCATACCTTGATAGGCCATATTCTTTGATTCCAAACGAGCAACCAACTCCTTATAATAATCACCCAAAGAAGCATAAAACTTTAAATAGTCGCGCTCTAAATTTGTTAAATCATCGGGGTCTAAACTCCATTTAGATATTGTTTTAGCCGCACTCAAATATTGAAATAGCGAATCGGCATCTTTCATATAGAGATCAATCTCATTAAAATCTTTAAGTAGCAATTGACCCCAGCCATTAAATCGATCAAAGCTCTGGTGCTTACTACCTTCTATTTTAAGATGAACCTCATATAATTCGAATATCAAATCAACCATAGGCATAAGTTGAAAACCACTGTGTTCAAACACAAAATCCTCAATTGAATAAAACTTAGGGCTCCATATTGGAACATCTGTTTTTTGTGAAAGGTATTTTCCTAAAAAAAGGGCTGCTCGCCTATTGGGAACCACCACTGAAAGTTCTTGCAGTTGTTCTTTATGATTATCAAAAATATGATCGGCAACTTTTTTAAGGAATGGTGTCATAAGTTATCGTTTTAAGTATTCTGACGCTTGAGCCAAGGTTTCTGGTTTACCACAGTCAAACCAAATATCATCGGTATGCTCATAGCCCGCGATGATTTTCTCCTTGGCTACATCCAAATAAAATGGTGTGAGCGAGTGCTTCCGAATAACACCTAAAAGAGGTAATAATTGTGGCGAAATAATATGAATACCTGAAAAAGCAAACTCTTGGAGGCCATTGCTCGACGAAATACCACAAAGTATTTCATCATTTGTAGACTTATTGCGCCAGCCTGCCAAATGATTTTGTTTATCAAATAATAAGTAACGCGATGTTTCTCTTTGGCGTAAGGCCAATGTGGCAATAGCATTTTGTTGCTGATGAAATGCGAGCATAGCTTGCAAGTCGATATTGCTTACCACATCCACATTATAGAGCAAAAAATCTTCATGATCGAAGAATGATGCTGCCTTTGCCAAGCCACCAGCTGTATCCAACAAATCTATTTCGCGCGAAATTTCAATTTTCAATCCAAAGTTATTTTTAGACTTTAAAAAATCAATCACTTTTTCCGAAAAATGGTGCACATTAATAATTATTTCATCAAAGCCTTGCGCTGCTATAAACCGAATATTATGCTCTAATAAGGTAATACCATTTACTTCTGCCATTGCCTTGGGGCGATCTTTTGTAATTGGATATAGGCGAGTTCCCAAACCCGCCGCAAAAATCATTGCCTTCATAATAATTTATCTTTTCATCTCTTGTTCACGGTGTCGAAGCTCCACTTTAATATTATACTTATTTCGTAAATGACGAGCCATATACTCTGCCGAATATACCGAGCGATGTTGACCTCCTGTACATCCAAAATTTATTGTCAGATGATCAAAATCACGCTCCAAATACTTCTCCACCGACTGCTCTACTAATGTTGTTACATTTTCCAAAAACAGTTTGACATCCTCCTCTTTATTCAGAAACTCAATCACTTTTAAATCTCTACCCGTAAGCTGCTTATATTCATCATAACGACCTGGGTTATGCAAGGCACGACAATCAAAATCGAAACCCCCACCATGTCCACTTTCGTCAACTGGTATCCCACGCTTATAGGAAAAACTATTCACCGAAACCACCAATTTCTTTCTATTTACACCAATCTGCTTCAGCTTTTCAGAGTTTACCAGCTCACTCAATACAGGAATTAAGGTGGGTAATTCAATTGGTAAATCTAGTTTAGTAAGCACATTGCTAAGATTTTCCAAAGCATAGGGGATACTAGCCAAAAAGTGAGCCTTTTTTTCATAAAATCCACGGAAACCATATGCTCCCATTGCCTGCATAATACGAATCATCACATAGCCTGAAAAGTAAGCACGAAACTCATCTCGCTCCACTAGGGTATAATTCTCTAATTGGTCGATATAGAATTCTAATAGCGCATCCCTTTCTTTTTGAGGTATTTCTGCCTTTGCATCATACAGCAATGAAGCCAAATCGTATTGCAAAGCTCCACGACGGCCCCCTTGATAGTCTATAAAATATACCTCTTCATTTTTTATCATTATATTTCGTGATTGAAAATCGCGATAAAGAAAGTATTGATGCTCTGTTTCTAGAAGGTAATCGGTAAGCACCAAAAAATCGTTTTCCAAGGCTTGCTCATCAAAACTTATTTGTGCTAACTTTAAAAAGTAGTACTTAAAATAATTCAAGTCCCACATCATAGATGTTTTATCAAAACTCGAGCGTGGGTAACATAGCGAATAGTTCAAATCTTCACCTGCTACAACTTGAAAGCGAGGTAATTCCTTAATCACCTTACGGTACATTATACGTAGGTCATCTGAAAATTCAGCGGTCTTTTTTTGCTCAGTCAGATAGGCAAAAAGAGTCATATCACCCAAATCTTCCAATAGGTAAATATCTAGGGTTGGCTCCTCGACATAAATCTGAGGTACGCGCATTCCTTTTTTCAAAAAATGCTTGGTAAACTCGATAAATGCAAGGTTTTCTTTGGAATCGTTGTTATAAACTCCAAGAGCCGATTTTGTTTCAGACGTCATTCTGAAGTATTTCCTATCAGAACCAGATTGGGCTAATGGAGTAACTTTAATGGACTTTTCACCAGACCATTTCTCAAACAATTCAATTAATTTTTCTTGATACATAAACTATTGTTTTTTTTAAGAGCTCAGCTCCATAAGTTGATCTATTTCTCCTACTTCTATAAAAGAAGCTCCATTACCTTTGCCGAAGCTACCTGATATTATAATTACCTCATCACTATGCGTAATATCTTTTCGCTTAACAACTGACTGCAAGCTCTTACGAATAAAACTAAGATGATTTTTTCCTGGCTTTGAATACTCTGCAAACACACCAAATGACAATGCTAAAAAGCGAACCGTATCGTCACGATAACAATGTGCGTATATTGGTGTTTTGGCACGATATGCAGCTAAACCCCGCACAGTGTTGCCAGAAGTAGTATCTGCAATAATAGCAGAAGTTGGCAGCTTAGCACTGGCCTCTACTGCAGATTTTATCAATACTGAGGACGTAGGAGTAGAAACTACAATACTTGGAATATCACGATAATCTGGCAATGTTAATTCAATTTCGTGGGCAATCGCTGACATCATCTTAATAGCCTCCACAGGGTACTGACCATAGGCTGTTTCGCCACTCAACATTAAAGCATCAGTACCTTCGTAAATGGCATTGGCAATATCATTTACTTCAGCTCTAGTTGGCCGTGGATTCTCTATCATAGAATGTAGCATTTGAGTAGCCACAATCACAGGCTTTCGTGCCTCCACACATTTTTTCACTAGCATACGCTGTACAGCAGGAAGTCGTTGCGAAGATATCTCCACCGCCAAATCGCCTCGTGCCACCATCACGCCATATGTTTGCTCCAATATCTCATCAATATTATGCACTCCTTCTTCATTTTCAATCTTGGCAATTATCTTCATATTGCTTTGATGCGAATCAAGAATTGCTTGTACCGCAATAACATCAGATGCTTTACGTACAAACGAATGGGCGATAAAATCAAGATTATGTTCCACTGCAAAATTGATAAACTTAATATCCTTACGTGTTAAGGCAGGAAGCTTAATCATAGCCGAGGGAATATTCACACTTTTATGACCTTGAATATAACCCTTATTCATTACTTCACATTTTAAGCGATCGCCCTCTCGAGCAACTACACTCATCTCCAATATACCATCGTCAATCAAAATTTTTGCTCCGACTTTTACATCCTCCACAAAATTAATATAGGACATATTAATGCAATCTGGCGTACTCTTTTCATCAGGCGCTCCTTTTACATATATAATATCTCCAACCTTAACTTCCAAGTCTTCATCTTGATCATTAGTACGTATTTCAGGACCTTTGGTATCTAATAAAATGGCTATTTTGTCCGAAACCTTACGTACATTCTTAATTACTTTCAATGCCTCATCATGGCTTTGATGAGCCGTATTTAATCGTACCACATTCATTCCATTTTCAAATAATTCTTGAATGAAATCCACATCACATCGGCGATCTGATATGGTGGCAACTATTTTTGTTTTTTTATACATATTCATATTTATTTGGTGGTAAATTTAAGGATATTTCCTTGATAAAAACAGTTCATTTATGTTAACTTATTGATAATTTTAACCACAAGTTTTTAGGTATGACTATAAATATATCACAATTTCGGATTAATTCTTTTTGCCCCTAATAGATTAATATTAAAATACTACTTTCGCATAGCATTTAATGAAAACTATTTTTATGAAACATCTATTTACAACTACTTTATTACTTTTTTTTGCTATAAGTTTTAGCTATGCTCAAGTTACAACTAATGCCGAACAATATAGTCGAAAAGGAGAACTCTATATGTACTGGGGTTGGAATAGAGGATGGTTTACTAATTCTGACATTTCCTTCAAGGGCGACAATTATGACTTTACTCTTTATGATGTGGTAGCAAATGATCGTCAAAGTCCATTTGGCTACGACCCCTATTTTAAAATTGACCGTATCACTATCCCTCAATATAATTGGCGAGTTGGTTACTTTTTTCATAATAACTACACCATTTCTTTAGGCGTTGACCACATGAAATATGTAATGGTGGAATATCAAACCACAAAAATTGACGGTTATATTGATGGTACTGAAACTAAGTATGATAAAACCTATAATAATGAAGATATTGTACTGGCTAATGATTTAATCTATCTTGAACATACCGATGGACTTAACTACATCAATCTTGAAGTACGCAGATACGACGAGCTGTATAGATTTAAGAATATTAGTTTAAACCTTACTGAAGGTTTTGGAGGTGGAATGCTTATGCCGAAAACCAATGCAATGCTTTTAAACAATCCTAGAAATGATGAATTTCATGTGGCTGGTTTTGGATTAGGTGCTGTGGTAGGATTAAATATCACATTTTGGAAATACGTATTTATCCAGTCGGAATTTAAGGCCGGCTATATAAATATGCCTGATATTAGAACCACTCCAGATGCATCAGACAAAGCAAGTCAGTCATTCTTTTATACGCAATTGAATGTTTTATTTGGAGCTAAGATAAATCTCAGTGAGCTCTAAGCCTTATGGCAAGTTCACAACATATTTATATCTTCTGAATACCATCCTCAGTTATCCACGCAGTAATCAAGCGGGCAGGTGTAACATCAAAACCGAAATTAACAGCTGGGCTATCATCAGGGCAAAGCTGAACTTCTACAATTTCATTTTTATACCATGCCTCAATCTTCCTAACCTCCTCACCACTACGTTCCTCAATTTCGATATCACGCACACCATCAATGGTTTTCATGTCTCGTGTTGTGGAAGGGAAAGCAACATAGAAAGGAACTTTATTATCATTTGCTGCTAATGCCTTAAGGTATGTGCCAATTTTATTTGCCACATCACCATTTGCAGCAACACGATCGGCCCCGACAATCACCATATCAACTTGCGCATGTTGCATTAAATGTCCGCCCGTATTATCAGCTATGATTGTGTGTGGTATTCCTTGCTGCCCCAACTCCCAAGCAGTGAGTCGCGCACCTTGATTTCGCGGCCTTGTTTCGTCCACATACACATGCACATCAATTCCACGAGCTTGCGCTTCATATATGGGACTTAATGCAGAGCCATAATCCACAAATGCTAACCAACCTGCATTGCAGTGAGTGAGTATATTAACCCTTTTACCTTTTTTTGCAAGACTCAAGCTCTTAATAATCTCCACTCCTTGAGCGCCAATTAAACGACATTGCTCAGCATCCTTATCAGCTATAGACTGCGCTATTTCTAAAGACTTTGCTAATCGATCACTTTCTATAGTATTAGTCAGAGCTTTTAACTGTAAATCAACAGCATAAGACAGATTAACCGCTGTAGGCCTAGTTGATTTCAACAATTCAGCAGCTTTTTTTATTTGGCTCATATCAGATGACTCAAGCACAGCAAGAAACATCCCAAAGCCTGCAGCGGCGCCAATTAATCCCGCTCCGCGCAAATGCATATCACGAATAGCTGTTGCCATTTCGGCTAATGAAGATATATTTTCTATTATAAACTCAAAAGGAAGTTTCCGCTGGTCGATAATTCTAACTGTACGGTGATCATCCGACAACCATATTGTTCTGTAATGTTTTCCATTTACTTGCATTTAGCAAAAATAGTAAAACCTTTGTCATAGTATATTATTAAAACGATTACACCTAAAAAAAACACGTAACTTTGTGTTCTATGAAAAACAAACTTATTCAACAAATTTCATCTATTCCAAAACATAGCTTATTACTTTTGGGTATAGTTCTTTTCATTTTTGTTTTCCCCTTACTTATACATGGATTTGCTAGTCAAGTACTGATCACTATCTCCTACACTATAATGCTCTTATCCGTTGGTTCCATTATAGAACAAAAAACAAAATGGTTATATAAACTTGTGTTTGTCGCAATATTATTGCAATGGATCACCTTTTTTATTACCTATGAAGACAACCCTATTATCGAAATAATATCATTCTCTTTTTCATTAGTTATATTCATTATCACTACTTTTATAATGATTCAGCAAATTATATCATCCAAAAAAGTAGATGTAACGCTTGTTCTCGAGGCAATAATTGGATATTTACTTATTGGTATTATTTTTACTTTATTAAATGTATTAATAATACTCATAAACCCTTCTGCCATTGGATTTTCAAGTGCAAAACCATTTATAGGCGAAGTTATCTATTATAGTTTTGTTACAGTTACCACAATTGGTTATGGCGACATATCACCAATTAGTCAAATAGCCCGAAGTACTGCTATTTTATTTGGCCTTATAGGGCAATTATATCTTACCATCGTTATTGCCTTTATTATAGGTAAATACTTAAATTTAAAAAAATAATCTCTACAGTTATGCGAAAACAAATACTATTTATTGGATTTCTTTTAATGAGCATCGCAATGAATGCCCAAGAGAAATGGGAATTTGCCAACGCTACTCCATACGAAACTGTTAAAAGCCATTTTTACTTTTTAGAAAAGGGTCATTACAATATCGAACTTGCTACATACACCTTAGGAGAGGTGAAGCTTTCTACAAAAGCCAAAGAGTCGAATTTGATAAAACTAAAAAGCATTTTACTCTCCTTAAATCTTAAGATTGAAGATGTTTTAAATCGTAAGCGAGGAATTAAAGAAAAAAACAAGTATCAATTAACATCAAAAGAACCTCTTGTATATCTTATTAGAGTAAAAAGAAAATGGATATACTCCCCTGAAACAATTAAGAACATCCCCAATTTATATAAAAACCATGTCCTAAATATTAGTCCAGTAAAACAGCAAAAAGGCCGTTCTGACTCGGATCTAATCAAAGAATTAATTAAAAACGATAGCACAGGGATAAAGTTTAGCTTAATTACCCCAGCAAAGACTATTAGCAGTCATTTATTGTTTCTAGGAGACTCACTTTTTAACCCAGAGCTGGCCAGTCTAACAATCAATTTTGCTCCTGAAGATACTAGTGACGCAAAGGAATTAGCAATCAAACTAAAACAAATATACTTAGGGGCAGAAAGAAAAGTTTTTCTTTTTAATGAACTATCAACCGATACATTTTATACCGACTCAGCTAGTGGTAAGCACATATTTTTTCCTAACGAAGCGTTCCGTGAATTATACTTGGAAAAAATTGGCGATAAATGGCTTTATTCCCGCTCAACATCAAAACTTATAAGAAGCGTACACGAAGATATGTATGGCAATGATGCCGAGGAAGTATTTCACTTTTCTGATAAATTCAAAGTCTGGGCTGGTGTAAATAGTAATAATATTGTTTTGAAAATTCTTAAACTATGGCAAGTTTATATGATTTTTTACTTTTTTATTATCTTCATAGCCCTTCAGTTTATCAATAGAACAGCATTAAAACTTGTATTTAAGAAACTACTTGCAAGAAGTCCATATAGGGAGCCAAGCTATCATATAATCGCTTCTATCAGTTATATAGTATTGTTTAGCATTATTAAAAATTATGCTCCATCATTTGAACTACCAATGGATTACAATCATATTCTGTTAAAAATAATAAAGGTATTTCTTATATTCTATTATACACTCTTGGCTGTTTATTCAGTAAACTTTTTCAAAGTTTTGTTTACACATGGGCGCTCCTATGATAGTCAATTTGGTATTGTTGTTTTTGCAAGTCTTATCATCAAATCTATTATCTTTATTACAAGCATGCTTTTTGTGATTGATGCTCTTGATTTCAATCTTTTCAACTTTCTTGCTGGCTTATCTATTGGAGGCTTTGCTCTTGCTTTAGGAGCACAAGATACTGTTAAAAACTTTCTGGGCTCATTAATGATATTTGCTGATAAATCATTTCGTGTGGGCGACTGGATTGATAATGGTGAAATTAGTGGTACTGTTGAAGAAATTGGCTTACGAAGCACCAAGGTACGTACCTTCCATAACTCGCTTGTTACCGTACCAAACAGTTTATTGTCAGACAATAATATAGACAACCTCGGACGCCGTGCTTATCGAAGGTATAAATCAACAATAGTTGTAAAATACAATACGCCAAGCAATTTAATTGACGAATTTACTCAACAAATATCCGAGTTAATTGAAAAACATCCTGACACACGCAAAGATTTTTATATGGTTTATATCAATGACTTTGGAAGCTATGGAGTCAAAGTATTAATCTACGCTTTCTTTGTGGTGGATGACTGGAAAAATGAGATGAAAGCTAGGCATGAGCTTATTAAATCGATTCTCGACCTTCGCGACGAATTGGGAATTGAGTTTTCAGTACCTACAATTGCTCAAACTGAAGACTCTTAGCACTGCTGTAATATATTCAATCGATGCAACAAATACCCTTGACAAACTCAAGGATAAAATATGTACTTTCGTATCTTCAACAAAACAGTATAAATATGTATTTGATGAAAATAAAAGGTGGTGGAAAAATTCCTAATTATCTCCAAATAAGAGATGATGATTATACCTTAATTGCTTATTTTCGTGCTGATAGATTGAAGCAAGGCTTGACTAAATATAAAATAATTAAATATTTAGAACCTATTGAAAAATGCATTGATAATATGAATTTTGGAGAAATGAAATATCTTGACAATTAAAAAATAAGCTTAGTGGATACATTAATCGAATTACGAAATACAGCAGTTTACCAAAAAGAATTATTGGTTTTATCAGATGTAAACCTCACTATCAACAAGGGCGAATTTGTTTATCTTGTGGGAATTACTGGGAGTGGAAAAAGTAGTCTTCTGAAGATATTATATGCTGACTTAAAGTTGAAAAAAGGCGAAGGAACCATAGTGGGTTTCGATTTGCATAAGCTAAAGAGTAAGCAAATACCAAAGCTACGACGCAAACTAGGTATCGTATTTCAAGATTTTCAATTACTTTTTGACCGTAGTGTGCGCGATAACCTGATGTTTGTAATGAAAGCTACCGACTGGAAAGACAAAAAAAAGATGGAAGAGCGCATGATGGATGTATTAACAAAAGTGGGATTAGAAACTAAGGCCCATAAGATGCCCCATCAATTGTCAGGTGGCGAACAACAGCGTCTGTCTATCGCTCGAGCATTGATTAATGACCCTGAGATAATTTTGGCCGATGAGCCTACAGGAAACCTTGACCCTGAAACCTCAAGAGGAATTATGAAATTATTGAAAAGTATTTCAGAAACCGGGCGAGCTGTACTTATGGCTACGCATGATTATGCTCTTTTTGATGAATTTCCTGGCCGACTGATTAAATTTGAAGATGGCCATGTATTAGCTACTGTGGAATAGGTATATCACTAAAATAATTCGGAAACCATTAACTCTATACGCTCTTTGGTGGAGTATAATTTTGAAAGGAAATTCTTTCTTAATTGAATTTCGTCTTTGCTAAACTCTCGCTTAGTCAATACCTCTATTCTTTCCACAATCTCATTATCATCATTTGCTAATTCCACCAACGTCTCTAAGCCCGAGCCAAACAGCATTTCCTTATTTGCCACACAAAAACGACCATTATATAAGGCATTTAACAGTTTTAATTTTAGACCAGTTGGCTGAAAAGTAATCAATAAATTAATTTGTGCTTGTTGAATTAAACGCTGCATTTCGTCATTTGATGGATTCTCCACCAAAGTAACATTGGGCGTCTTTTCAATTTTTTCCACCAATTCAGCTGGAGGATTTTTTCCAGAAACAACAGTCGGAAGCTCAACATTACGGGCTATATACGTCAATATATATTCCACTGCCACTATATTTTCATTTACCGAAAGATTACCCTGATACAAAATATACTCGCCTCTACCCTCTTGCATTGCAAAAGTACTATCCTCAAAAAAACCAAATAGATTTACCACATTTGATTCTGGAAATCGCTTTTTATAATATGCCTCATCGGCCAATGAAATAGTGAAAATAACATCAGCTCTACTCAAATTATGCTCCCATTTTTTTAATCGATATGCCTCAAGCATAAAGTAAAGCATCTTTTTCCAGTTCTTTTCCTTTTTATAGAGCGCTTGATAGTAATAATGCTCCACATTGGCAGCACGATAGGCAATCTTACGCCCCGCTAATCTTTTATCCAATAATATCCTACATCCATGTATTCCCTGACATACAATAGGGTAATCATCCTCCATTAAATTTAACACAATCTTATTGCATCTACGGCTATGAATAATATAGGGTGTCATGGATAAGTTCGACTCCAGACCAACTTTGCGAGGGTAATAATGTACCGATTCACAAATTATATTCAACTCCACCGCTTCTTCTCGACCATAAGTAAAGCAATGCAAATGCACCTTTACACCCATTTCCGACAATGCCTTTATCTGATAATACACATCAATAACTCCACCGTAGTCGGCAGGCCAAGGCACATCAAAAGAAATTATATGAATATGTTTATCGCTCATGTCATAAATATTTTTGGTAAATATCTTTCAAAACAATTTCTTCTTGCTCCCAGATTAACTCTTGAGCAGCTTTATTCAATTGATTTTTATGCAAATGCTTAAATCCTAAATCTAACATATAGTTCAATGATTTGGCAATGGATTCGGAGTTATGCTTCTCTACAATTATGCCCACATCATAAGTCTGAATTATATTTTTCACCTCCGGCAAATCCGAAGCCAAAACAGGTGTTCCACATTGTATATAATCGAAAATTTTATTGGGTAAGCTAAAACGATAATTCAGATTAGTATCCTTATCCAATGAAAGTCCCACATCGGCCACGGCAGTATATCCGTATAATTTATCAATTGATTGTCGTGGAATAAAACGTACTCTTTCAGCAAGGTTATTTTCCGCAACCATTTCTTTTAACACTTCCAAAACATCACCTCCACCCACAATCAATAAAACTGCATTGTTTACATATTGCATTGCCAAAACAGCCTCCTCTGCTCCACGGTCCACATTGATTCCAGCACCTTGTAAAATAATTACATGCTTATTTTCATCAATGCCGATGTCTTCTTTATTTAAAGTAGTTATTTTGGTGTTTCGAAAAGGAATATTGCGCACTACCTTGAGTTCCTTATTGTACTTTTTTTGATATAAATCAGCAATAGATTGATTCACTGTAATAATATCCTTTAGCTTGGGGAAAATCCAAGATTCAATTCGTTCCCAAATCTTCTTCGCCTTTCTTCCTTGCAATTCAGGCACTTCAGTAAAGTACTCATGACTATCGTAAACCAATGGCTTTGATTTAAATTTTGAAGCCAAATAATTCGCAGATAATGTATCTAAATCATTGGACACCAGTAAATCAAACTTTCTAAAAACCAGTAGAAGTAGCAATCGTTTATTGTATTCGGCATAAAATAAGGGACCCTTTTTGAAGATCAAACGCATACGCTTGGTTTGGTAAATACGCTTTTCTAGTTTAGGGCTATATGGTAGTTTCCGTCCAATAAGCAATACATCAAAACCCATATTTGTCAGCGTAGTACAAACCTTATGAACCCTCTGGTCACTCACTAAGTCGTTGGTTACTGATACGATTACTTTTTTCAAATCATTGAGTTTTGTTTGGTAAAAATAGTGAATTATGAGATATGAGTTATAAGTAATGAGTTGCGAATTATGAGTTTCCAAATAGGCAATTTACCTAAATTTCGTTTTTCTACAAAAAAAACTTGACATTTGACTAATAAATGTATTACATTTGTGATATCATTTTAATATCATTTTAATAACCTTAAAATCTTAAACTATGACCAACGAAATTAATTTCAAACCTCAGTCCGGATTCTTATATCTTTTTTTATTATTTATTAACCTAGGATTAAGCATCTATTTATTAGTTGCATTTCAAACGCCGTTTGCAATTATAACTATTGTACTTTTTTTCTTTATCCTACCCGGTTACTTCATTGTCAACCCCAATCAGTCTGTTGTACTTATTCTTTTCGGGAAATATACTGGCACCGTTAAAGAAAACGGATTCTTCTGGGTTTTGCCATTCTATGTAAAGCGTAAAATCTCATTACGTGCTCGAAATATTGACAGTGCACCTATAAAAGTAAATGATAAATTGGCCAACCCTGTAAAGATTGGCGTCGTTTTAGTTTGGCGTGTACAGGATACTTATAAAGCAGCCTTTGATGTGGACGACTACTCACACTTTGTTGATGTACAAAGCGATGCTGCCATTCGCAAACTAGCAGGTTCTTATGCATACGATAATTTTGATGACGAAGAGCTTGAGATCACCTTGCGCTCAGGTGGCGATGAAATAAACCATAAACTAGAAAGCTCTTTACGCGACCGATTGGAAATTGCTGGTATTGAAGTAATGGAAGCGCGCATAAACTACCTTGCCTACTCCGAAGAAATTGCACAAGCCATGTTGAAACGTCAACAGGCAACTGCTATTATTGCTGCACGAATTAAAATCGTAGAAGGCGCTGTAAGCATGGTCGAAATGGCCATCAACAAACTATCAGAAAATGGAGTTGTAGAACTCGATGATGAGCGAAAAGCAACAATGGTTAGTAATTTAATGGTCGTACTAGTATCTGATAAAGATGCCAGTCCTATTGTAAATACGGGCACACTATACTAAAACCACTATTGAAATGGCAACTATTAAACACTTCTTTTTCGAAGAACAAAAGCAAGTCGGAGCTCCTGTATGGATTATCCTTGCAAGCATAGCTGCCGTTTCTTTTAGTTTAATGTATATTAATTACGATGCGTGGAATATACATGAGAAATTTAGTCAAAAAGAACTTCTACTCCTTGCCTCTATAGTTGTCAGTATGTTTGTTGGATTATTCTTTCTTTTTTTAAACATTAAGATGCAAACCAAAATTGACAAGCATGGGATTTCGTTTCGATATCCACCATTTATAAGCAAATTTAAAAAAATAGCATTTTCGGAGATGCGTAGTTTTGAAGTAATAGAGTACCAACCATTAAAAGAATATGGTGGATGGGGTTATAAAAAACCAGGAAAGCCTCATAACAAAAACACGGCTTATTCCATTAAAGGAAAAACCGGTTTGAAAATGAAACTCATATCTGGAAAGACAATACTACTAGGAACTCAGCGAAAAGATGCTTTAAACTACGCATTGCAAAAATTAAAAGGAGAAGCATAGCATGGCCAAAAAGAAAGCTTTCGTATTGAGAATAGACCCTGATTTGCAAGCCCAAATCGAACGTTGGGCTGCAGATGAATTTCGCAGTACCAATGGGCAATTAGAATGGATTATACATAAGGCTCTGAAAGAAGCAAGACGACTTCCACAAAAAAACAAGAAAGCCAATTAATGTAATGTAAAAGCCCTCCATTATGGGATAGTTTTTTCATTAACACCTAAAGGCATCAAACTTCCATCATTGAAAAAACTGAGATGGGTCAACTATTCTAAATTATCATAGAGTAACATCAGAAATTTAATGCCTTTAACTATTGTACTCCTGTTATTTAGACAACTAAAAGCTAAACAAAATCACCTGCTCACTATTCATAATTTATGTTAAAATAAATATTTATTATCCATTATACTTTACTACTTTTGCGCCCATTATTAACCCCGTAAAAATTTACATATGTTTATATTAATGGTAGTCATCTTTGTAATTGGATATGCAATGATCGCATTGGAACATCCTTTGAAGATTGACAAATCAGCATCAGCTCTTTTAATTGGAGCTTTAACTTGGACTGTTTATGCTTTAGATAGCTCAAACATTCTTGCCATGGGCTTCAATGTATCATGGAACGAGCTAATCAATGGTTACAATATGAGTGCGGAACAAATGCACGAATTGGGAAATCATTTTGTAAAGCACGAATTAGGTCATCATTTATCAGAAATTTCTGAAATCCTTTTCTTCCTTTTGGGAGCAATGACTATCGTTGAGGTAGTGGATCATCACCAAGGATTTAAGCTAATCACTGATAAAATTACTACTACCAACAAAGTAAAACTATTGTGGGTATTAGGTTTCCTTACATTTTTTATGTCAGCTGCATTAGACAACCTTACCACAACTATTGTAATGGTTACACTATTGCGTAAGCTTATCGCCGACAAACAAACTCGTTGGTTATTCGCTTCACTTGTGGTTGTTTCTGCAAACGCTGGTGGCGCATGGTCACCTATTGGAGACGTTACCACTATTATGCTATGGATTGGTGGACAGGTTACCGCCAAAAACATCATCATGATGGTTTTCCTTCCTAGTTTGGTTGCCATGATTGCACCATTGGCTATTCTATCTTTCACCTTAAAGGGAAACATTACACGCCCAGTTCTTGACGATAGCATTAAAACAGACTTTACAACCGATTCCGAAAAGAAACTTTTCTTGGCAGTTGGTGTTGGAGCATTACTATTTGTACCCGTATTTAAAACGGTAACTCACTTACCTCCATATATGGGAATGTTGCTTGGACTTGGAGTTATTTGGACTTTATCTGAAATAAATAATCGGAGTAAAAATGAAGAAGACAAACGTCATTTATCTGTAGTTAATATTCTTAAAAGAGTTGATATTCCCACAGTAATGTTTTTCTTAGGAATACTTACTGCTGTAGCAAGTTTACAATCGGCAGGACACCTTTCAGAGGTTGCTATTTGGTTAGATAATGTAACAAATAAAAACATCTATGTAATTGACACCGCAATCGGACTTCTTTCATCTATCGTTGACAACGTACCTTTGGTAGCTGGCGCAATGGGAATGTATGAAATTGCCCATGTTGGCACTTATGCCACTGATGGTGTTTTCTGGGAGCTTTTAGCATATACTGCTGGTACTGGTGGTAGTATCCTTATTATTGGATCAGCTGCTGGTGTTGCTGCTATGGGAATGGAGAAAATTGATTTTATTTGGTATATGAAGAAAATTAGTTTACTTGCCATGGTTGGTTATTTCGCTGGTATTGGCACTTATTATCTTCAAGAACACCTTGTTGGTGCCAATGAAGAAGTGGAAGACATTCAACATGTATTAGAAGTTAAAAAAGAGATTATTAATGTTGGAGAACATGATCATATCAAACTTGACAACAAAATGATTCTTAAAATCAGAAAGCAAAACGAAGATGGAAGTAGACGTCACGAAGACTAACATCAATTACAATAATTAAAACCAAAGAGCTATTCAATAATGAATAGCTCTTTTTTTAGTAAAAAGGATATAAATTAATGATAATTATTTTAATGCACCATAGCCTTAAAACCCTTGTCATTACTAGCATTTTAGAAGCAAGCCAAGTATCGAAAAAATAATTCACTTAATACTTGTAAGTTAATAAAAAATAGGTGTATATTTGCAAACCTTTTTAAGATAAGAATATAAATAGAATATAGAGATGGGAAAGCAAGATATTATAAAGTTTGTAGAGCAAGAATTTGTTGAGCGTAAAGAGTTTCCAGTATTTGGAGCAGGTGATACAATTACAGTAACCTATTCAATCAAAGAGGGTGCTAAGACACGTCTTCAGAGCTTCCAGGGTGTTGTTCTACAGCGTCGTGGTGAGAAAAATCGTGAAACATTTACCATCCGCAAGATTTCTGGCGGCATTGGCGTTGAGCGTATTTTCCCTGTAGCTTCTCCTTCTATCGAAAAAATCGTGGTAAACAAACGAGGAGATGTTCGTCGTGCTCGTATCTTCTACTTACGCGGTCTTACTGGTAAGAAAGCTCGTATCAAGGAACGTAGAATGTAAGCTTACAAACAATAAGAAATTAAAAAAGGCGAATCAATTGATTCGCCTTTTTTTGTGTACTCTCATCTATATAATTCTAACTCCCCAAATTAATATCCCTAACTTTACCATCAGCGGTTATTAACAACACCTTCTTTTGCACCACTGTTTTGGTTATAATCTTGGGCTTCTTCAATTCTTTCACTTTCTTTGGCGCTCTAATCAGGCGCAGTTTTAATTCATACCCCACCTGAATTACAGGCTCAAATATTTGTGGATTTACCACAAAATCGAAATCCTTATTCATCACTGGCTTATAATATAAGCCCACATTCTTGACCGCAGTATTCACCGTGCCTGATGCTTTCAAATTTAATGAACTACTTACATAAGCCTGAAATTTTGTGTATTTCTCAATAGGATAAGAAACAACGTAGCCATCACTCATATATTTATCGGCTTCACCAAAATCAACACCTACCAAGGAGGAACGATTCTTAATTTTCTCCTCCATAATCTTACGTGCTTTATTCATTAGCTCACGTTTTTTCTCCTCCAAACTATCCGAGAATAAGTCCACACGCACCAAGTTAAATATTTCCGACTGGGCGCATAGGGCAATAATTTCATTTAAGTCGTTGGGGTTCTTATAACGAATATGCAAATTCTTTTTCACCTCAAAACCCTTGGGGATTTCGTTATAAGTCTTTTTACTAAACAGTTTTTTCTGCACTTCGTATTCATACACCGGCATAAATGTGAGCATGTCCACATAAATACTTACCTCGCCATTTGCTTTCAAACTATCTCTTACCAAATTAATTCTCCGATCAATCAAGCTATTAACTTCATTCACGGTTTTGCCCACTTGTACTAAGTGAAATATTGCCACATAGGAATCCGCTTTTATATTACTCATACCCTTAACACTGATAATAATATCATTGCTAAAATTACCTGACATTGGAATAGTAAAAGTAGGATAGCGCACCTGCCCTATTTG
>JAGLCR010000031.1 GCA_023146135.1 Bacteroidales bacterium | reverse complement strand
ATAAGCTGGGCTCAGGAGTACAAGCCTTTGCGTACAGAGTTTTCTTCAAAATTGTTTGACCAAATACGGGTTGTGCCTACATCTAAAAAGCGTGTGATTGTGTTTAAGCATTATACTAAGCGTTATAGTAAGGGCGATTTGTGGAAGGTGTCGGGTTTAGACGAAGGCTTAAAGGTTAAATGGGATAAGGATATTGTGACACCACGTTCGTATCGATTGAGCGATTTCGAAATAAGCAATGATAGTATTCTTCATATTCTAATGATTAAAAATAATGGGGAGGGAGCCTCCTTCTTAAAATTACGAATAAATATTGTTAATGGCGCTTTTACCTCTTATCAATTTAAAGGAAATAGAAAGTCCTTGCTAGTGGGTTTAAAAATGTATGAACGTAAGTTGTACTTATACGGAATTGGTTTAGAGCATATTCAAAAAGAATTGAATGATTATAATAGTAAAACAAAGTTTGAAGAAATTGTTACTGCCAAAATCCCCTCTAAGTTTTATATAATTTCTGCATTGGCCGATACTGCTAATCACCGATTTGTTATTTTGGTGAAAGATGTAAAAAGTGAAGGTGGTATTTTACGTTTGTTAGAATTTGATGAACAGGGTGAAATTATCAAGTCGAGTTTAATTGGATCTACCAATAATCATAATATTATTAATGGTAATTTGGTTTATTCCGATGATTCTGAATTGCTATTTATTGGAACGTATAATAATTCCAAACCTAAGAAAAAAAATAAAGGAGAGGAAAATGCTATTGGGGTGTTTATTGGTAAAATTGGTTTTAGTAGCTTCGATTTCTTTCAATATTATCCATTCACGGCTTTTAGTAATATATTCAAAACATTGAATTTTAGAGAGCAGCAAAAGCTGAAAAATATGACCGCGAAAGGTCGATCTGTAGACTTGAGCTTTAGACTTTTGATGCATAATAAGATATTAAAGCAAAATGGTCAATATATCCTTGTGGCCGAATCGTATTATCCTGTTTATCATTACGAAGCCATGTATGATGGTCGAGGTTATATGTATCAAACAGAGGTTTTTGATGGTTACAAAACTACTTATGCTATTGCTGCGGCTTTTGATGCGCAAGGGAAACTTTTGTGGGATAACCATATTGAGGTTAGGGATGTGCAAAATTATTATTTGAATCAGGTAGTAACAGTTTATACCGATGCCGATACGCAGGTGTTTATGTATTATTTGAACGAAAATGTATATTTTAAGGTAAGCAAACAGAATGAAACGCTATTTGAAAGGGAAGCTTCCGCTCTGCCTACCGTTATGACAGGCGAGCAGGTTTTATTGGAAGATTATGGCCTCATAACCCATTGGTATGGTCCTTATTTTGTAATTTCGGGTTACCAAAAAATTCTTGATAGAGGGGGTAAAAGCCGAAAGGTGTATTTTGTGACGGGTGTTTCTTTTGAATAAAAAACTAGTCGATTATTTGCGTTTGATCATTCATCAAATTTGCTGTTAGGCATGAGTGAATAGGAATAATCCCAATAAAGTCTCCAATATTTATTTTTTCGAGAAATGCTGTGCTACAACTGACAATGCCATGCTCTTGAGATAGCGATTTAAGGCTACAACCCTCAATAAGCTGAGTGCTAAAGCCCTTCGAAATGTCACAAACAGCACCATAATGTTGATCTCCTTTTTCTTTTGAAAAATGTACGGCTCCACCATGAATAATCAATTCCTTACGTTCGGGATGCTTTGCAACTACTGGGCATATCATTATTGCCGCAATTTGTTCGGTATTACATGAGCCAATTTCTGTTTGCATCCAGTCATAGAAAACAAAATTGCCAGGGCGCATTTCATCTACTCCTGTAAAATCATTAATAATACTTGCTGAAGGCGTGTCGCCAAGAGATATGGAAATGTTGGGAAATTGTACTGTAAGATATTTTTTTAGATTGAGCATATCGGATAAGCCCTTTCGAAAAATTTGTGCTACTTCTACGGGTTTTCTAGAGTGATAGGTATTTCCGAAATGGGATAGAATTCCTTTGAATGAAAGTGTTTTGCTCTTTGAAATAGCTTGAGCAAGAACGAGTATTTGTTCCTTGTTTTTAACATCAATACCTGTACGCTGATAGCCACAATCAACTTTAATAAACACTCCCAAATTGTTTGTAGATTCCTTAGATACAATTTCAAGGGTGTCCATGTCTTCAATCAAAATAGTAATTTGAGCATTGGTACTCATTGTGTTTATACGTGCAATTTCTCTACGATTGAAAGGAAAAACAATGCTAATATCTTTCCATCCTGCTTGAAAAAAAAACCACGCCATATCAACAGAGGAGACGCTTATTTGCTGTATTCCTAGTTTTTGAAACCAGTTTCCAACTTCTGCAGATTGATGGGTTTTAAAATGGGGTCTAAAGATGGTGTTTGTGCGATTCAATTTTTTCAGCATCGCTGAAATATTATTGACAGCCCGATGTTTATTAATAATGAAAGTAGGCTTAATATTTTTTGACCAAGGGTTAAGCATCGTCCACTACAAGTTTATGGCTGCGTAAATCTTTTTCGAAACGTTGAGTTAAATCGCTTTTAAAATCCTCGATTATTTTTTGCTCTTGTGGAATAATTCCATTGAAGGCCTCCGCAACTTGTGTCATCACATCAAGCAAATATTTATATTCAGGGTCAGGGCCATTTTCTTTGCAAATATTGATGGCATGATCGAATACTTGCTCTATGGTATGAAGTTTATCGTGTTCGTAGTTAAACGACCATTCAATTTCTCTTGCCCATGGGTGATTACTGAGGAGCTTTTCCAAGGCCTTGAGTTCTTCTACTTGTACGCTTCCATCGGCTATAGCAATTGCGTAGATAAGCTCGCCAAAGGCTTCGTATAATCTTTCTCTTTTTATCATTTCGAAGTGTTTTTTGCAAATATAATGAAATGTAGGGAATGTAAAATTATAATATTTAGATGGCAATTCTTGGCTTGGCTTAATTATTGTTGTTGGTAATAATGCAAAAATCACTACCTTTGCACTCCTTTTGAAATTTCAATTTAGTTAAGATGTCATTCAAAGAAAACAGTAGATTATATGGACCTTCTTCCCAAATTAAAAATTTGGTAGAAGAAATCTATCTTAATTGCCCTCAATTGAGAGTGATTATGCGCTCTGCTACGCACTATGAAGAAGCTTTTTTGCAAATAGAAGAATTGATATCTAATAAATTTCAGCAAAATGAAAGGGTAAAAGCATTTTATAATCAAAAATCTAATCAGCAGGTGTTTGATCAGCTTCAATGGTCCGATTTTGCACTTATTAGGCTGTGGGATTATGTGCGGTTTTCCGATCAAAAATTCCCATTTCATGGCGAGCCCAATGGTGAAGCCCATAATCATCCGTTTCATATATTATGGCTTACCGATAGGGAAAACAAGGCAGTGGCTACGGAAGACTTTTTTGTGGATATGCGTGAGTTGTTGAAACAATGGAATGATAAAAGCCATAGACCTACCATAAGTTTAGATAAAACAAAAGGCTGGATGAGTCGTCATTATTCGGGTTTGGATGATGATGTTCAATCTTTGCATAGGAATAGTAAAGATCGAATTATTAGAGTTCTGGTTCGAGAGATTGACAAACAAGGCCCACAGTCCAAGTATCATTTTTCTTCTTCCGCCACATTTGATCAAAAGCTTAGTAAAGTTTATAGTTGGTGGAATGATTTTCATTTTCATCTAAAATTTGCCATTCGTAAACCTGAGTTGTTGAACGAAATGTTGGATTATAGCTTGTCAGAAAAAACCATGCAATTGTTTTCTGAGGCACAGAAAAAAGGTATTCCTTTTTTTGTAAATCCGTACTATTTGTCCCTAATTTTGGTTGATGCTCCCAAGGAAATGAAAAGTGCGGATCAGACTTTACGCGATTATATTTTTTATAGCCGCGATTTGGTGGAAGAATTCGGGCAAATATCAGCATGGGAAAAGGAGGATATAGTAGAGGAGGGAAAACCCAATGCCGCTGGATGGATTTTGCCTAATAATCACAATATTCATCGCCGCTACCCTGAAGTAGCAATCTTCATTCCCGACTCAATGGGTCGTGCCTGCGGAGGGCTTTGTGTTAGTTGTCAACGGATGTACGATTTTCAAAGAGGTAATCTGAATTTTAATTTGGATAAGCTTAAGCCCAAAGAGACTTGGAATGAGAAGCTTCAAAAACTGATGCAATATTTTGAGTTTGATTCTCACCTTAAAGATATTCTTATCACCGGTGGTGACTCCTTGATGAGTTCAACGCCGACCATAAAAAAAATATTGGATGCCGTTTATGAAATGGCAGTGCGGAAAAAGGAAGCAAACAAAACCCGTCCTATAGAAGAGAAATATGCAGAGATGCAGCGTATTCGTTTAGGCACCCGTTTGCCCGTATATTTGCCTCAACGTATAGATAATGAGCTAGTAGAAGTACTTGCTGATTTTAAGTTAAAGGCGCAAAAAATAGGTTTTCTTGAGTTTGTAGTACAAGTGCATTTTGAAAGTCCAATGGAGATTACTCCTGAATCGAAAAAGGCTTTATTGATGTTAAATAAAAGTGGCTGGCTATTGGTTAATCAGCAGGTTTTTACAGTGGCAGCATCTCGGCGTGGTTATTCGTCTCGCCTCCGTCAAATGCTAAACTCCTTAGGTGTAATTACCTATTATACCTTTAGTGTGAAAGGGTTTAAAGAAAATCGACATAATTTTGCGACAAATGCTCGTGCAGCACAAGAAATGGCTGAAGAGAAAATTTTTGGCAAGCTTCCTGTCGGAATAAATCTAAAAAAACGAATCTTTCAATCGACAGATTCAAAAGATAAAGTGGTGCGAGAAATAATGAACGATTTCAAGCTTCCCTTTTTAAGTACCGATCGCAATGTGTTTAATATGCCTGCCGTAGGAAAAAGTATGACCTACCGGGTGATAGGTATTACGGCTGATGGGCGGCGGATTCTAATGTTTGATTACGATCACACTCGAAAGCATAGCCCTATAGTAAAAAGTACCGATAAAGTGGTTTTGGTGGAATCTAAGTCCATTGCAACCTACCTTAATCAGTTGGAGCAAATGGGTGAAAATAGGGACGAATATCGAAGTATTTATGGTTATTCGATGGCACTTACCGAGCGACGTTCTGATATATTTGAATATCCAAAGTCAAAGCTTTATGTTTCCAAAAAGTATTCAAATATTAAGTTGTAAGCCCAATTTATCGTTATAGTTTCTTCAAAGGTATTATTTTTATCATCTTCGAAATATATGGTAAGGTGAAAGGCTAATTTTCTTATTTTTGAGAATCTTAAAATCGCAAACTATGAAATATAGAATTTTACTATTTATCAGTTTATTTTTCTCACTTCAAATAGCCTTTGCACAAGGCGGATTACTATCTGAGGAGGATCTTGAAGAGGAAAAAGTTTATACCAATTTGGAAAAGGCCTTGAAGAATCCTTCAGAGGTTTTTATTTTAGATTTATCAGGTCAGGGACTTGATAAGATACCACGTGATGTAGGACGTTTTCGGAAGCTGCAAATACTAAAACTTACCAATAATAATTTCGGTGAATTGCCTCGAGAGATGACTCGTTTGCGCAACTTACAGGTCTTGTATTTGGATAGCAATAACTTCAATACCATTAATTTTGATATGAGTAATCCTATGTATTATGGTAATTTGGAGAAACTGTATATTGGTGGCAATCCACTACGGATTGTGCCAGAGGAGCTTAGTCAAATGCAGGAGTTAGTTTATATTAGCTTGTCAGGAAATTTATCACTGGATCTTAATCAAGCTTTTATTCCTCTATCGGCTATACCTACATTGGAAGCGGTGGATTTGTCATACCTTAAATTGGACACTGTACCCTTAGAAGTGGGGAATGTTCAAGACTTGAAATATCTTGATTTAAGTGGAAATCCCTCATGTGCTTGGGACACTTCGTTTAGGTATTTGGCTCAAATGGGTTCGATTGAAAGTCTTATTTTGCGAGATAATAAGATGCGTAGCCTTACTGAAGAGGTGGCCGGATTAAAAAGAATTACAGAATTGGATTTGAGTGGAAACGAACGCCTGAATATAAATCAAGTATTACGTGCCATAAAGCCCTTGCAAAAGATAGAGGTTTTAAGATTTTCTAATTGTGGGCTAAAAGAATTGCCCAGTAGTATTGGAAACTTTCCTGTGTTAAAAGAATTGTATATTTCGCATAATGAGATTGGCTCCTTGCCTGATGAAATTCAGAAATTGGAGGAGGTAGAAATATTGGATGCTTCCTTTAACGACCTTATGGAGGTCCCTTCTAATATTAGCTATATGCAAAGTATGGAAAAACTTTATTTAAGTCATAATCCTTTAGAGTTTTTGCCAAGTGGTATTTCTGAACTTAGTGAGTTAGAGTACGTTGAAATACCTAAAAACTCGATGGATAAAACGGAGAAAAAGAATGTTAAGAAATATTTGCCCGATGCTGAAATTGTTTTTGTTGAGGATGATGATAATTAAACGGATAGGTTTGCGTTAGATTAAACTAACCATTTTATTATTAATTATGAGAGCAAAGCATTTAGTATTATTATTTTTGATATTGGCAACAGCCCTTGGTACTACGAGCTGCCATAAGTGGAATGTGAAGCGTAAACAAAAGCGCGACCTTCGACAGATGGAAAATAAGCAGGCGCAAAAACAAAAGGAGGCTGATGCGAAGTATCAGGAAGCGGTAAAACGAAATGCTAGTCATCAATCAAAATCGGCAAAAAAGTCGATGAAAAGGAATTATAAAAAGGCTGATAGATATAATAACCATAAAAAAGAGTTTTTCTTGAAACGTTGGTTTGGAGGTAAGAAGAAACGCCGCCGATCAGCTCCTGATAACTCCTAGTATCTGCTAAATCAAGTATATAAAACGAAATGTTATGAGCTTAAAAAAATTTACCGCTGTTGCATTATTAATTGCAATTCCTGCTGTGTTTACAATTCAGAGTTGTGGCACTGTGGTGAATTCAAAAAAAACTAAAAAGCGTTTGCAGAAAGATCGAAGTAAAACAGCTAAGAAAAAGCGGAATTCTTATTAATTCTTATTTTGTATAGTTTTCTTGCTCGCATTGAGTAGCTTGTTTTGAAATTTACGATTTTAGAGGAAAAATTATGTGGCAATTGTAAGTTGTCATCCATTGTACATTTTAACTTCTTTTACGAAACTCATAATGAACTTCGTTTTTCGGTCTATACATTTTATCTACTTTTGTTTTTGATGAGTCAATTCAAACATATTTTTGCTTCCATTGCTTTTTTACTGCTTATATCAACAGGATATTCGCAGTCGATATGGGGTGTGTTTGGCGAAAACGATGACCTAGTCCAGTTTTCGGGTGTGGTAGTTACAGGCGATAGCTTAAAACCCATTCCCTACACTAATATTCGAGTAGAAGGTTCACGATATGGAACTACATCAAACTACGATGGTTTTTTCTCTTTTGTGGCCAGTCGTGGCAGTCGTATATTGTTTACAGCAGTGGGTTATCAAGACTCTTATTATGATATTCCCGATACTTTGAGTCAAAATAGGTACTCCTTGTTTCAGATGATGGAGACTGACACTATTTTGCTTACCGTTACGGTTATTTACCCATGGCCCACCGTGGAAGATTTAGAGTTTGCAATAGTGAACCATCGTGTGCCTGAGAATGATTATGACCGTGCCATGAAAAATTTAGCGCTTGAAGAAATGAAAGAGCGAGCTCAAAATCTAGACTTTGATGGTGCTATGAACTATCGCTACGATATGAGCGAAGTAGTGCGTAAGTCCTATTATAATGGGCAGTATATGCCTGTGCAAATCCTTAATCCTTTTGCTTGGGCCAAGTTTATAGAAGCTTGGAAAGATGGTAAGTTTAAAAAGAAGGATTGATTGTTTTAATCTATCAGCATAGAGCTCAAGCTAATCTTAATACTTAATTACGCCCTTTTTTTAATAGAAGGTGTGATACAAATGAGTTAATGCACAAAGAAGATTATTAAACCATACGATAAATCACCGCATTAATATTCATACCAGCTCCTACAGATGTAAATATTAAGACGTCACCTGAATTAATCTCATGGGGCTTAAGCTCCCCTTTTATAATTAGGTCAAATAATGTAGGAACAGTGGCAACTGATGAATTTCCAAGCCAATGAACGGTCATTGGCATAATATCTTTTGGCTCGGGAACATCATATATTTTGTAAAGTCGATGGAGCATAGCATCATCCATTTTACCATTGGCTTGATGTATTAAGAGTTTTTTTACCTCAGAAAGATCTATATTTGCTTTTTTCAAAGCCTTGCTAATGGAGATAGGCACTTTTTCTAAAGCATATTGATACAATTTCCGTCCATTCATTTTCATAAACATCTCGTCTGTTTTAGCCAATTCAGGATGATAGGACTTGGCCATATATAGCATTTTTGAATGCAATAATGTGTCTGATCTAGTTTGATGAGAAAGAATGCCAATAGGAGTTTCACTTTCTTTGGCCTCTAATATTACAGCGCCAGCACCGTCAGCATATATCATGCTATCGATATCGTGTGGGTCAGAAATACGAGATAGTGTATCAGCGCCAATCACTAATACTTTTTTGTCGTGCCCCGATTTAATATAGTAATCGGCCTGAATAAGTGCTTCCACCCATCCTGGGCAACCAAAAGGTACATCATAACAAACTGCATAAGGGCTTTCAATACCCAAATTATGCTTTACACGGGCAGCCAAACTGGGGACCATATCCGTGCGACGATTGTTTGCAGGTACATCGCCAAAATTATGAGCCACAATAATATGATCTAATTCCTCAGGGTCGATACCTGCCGATTCTATGGCTTTTTGAGCAGCAAAAAAAGCAATGTCGGAGGTTACCAAATCGTCGGTTACATGTCGACGCTCGGCAATGGTTGTTATTTCTTCAAACTTTGCGGTGATTTCCTTAATGTCTTTCTGAAGCTTATTTCCTTTGCTGTCGTAGAATTCAGAATTCCAAAAATCTTCGTTTTTTACTACTTTAGTTGGGATATAACTCCCTGTACCTGTAATGATACTATATATTTGATTACTCATATTTGTTAGATGCTTTATGTATAAACAATAGACCAAGATTCTTTTTCAACTTGGTTTCCTTGCTAACGGTAAAAGTAAGTATTAATTTGAACATATTTGCAAATATCTATATGCAATATATTCTAAATATGGTAAAAATTTGATTCTTTCTTTATTGCCCATGTATTTAGTTGTTTGAAATTGTTGGTACTATATTTTTTTTTGTTGATTGTTGAGAATTCGAAAAGCTACAAAAATGAGCGTATTATTATTCAAATATTATTAGGATATTTGCGTTCTAAAAGCCAATAAATTCGATAGAATGAGAGAACGAATACTAGTAGGATTATTATTCATTAGCAGCTTGTTTATTATACAGCATGTCAAGGCACAGGCTTTTTTAGGAGTGCTGGCCTTCGGAGGTAATCTTACTCAGGTTGACGGTGACGAAATGTATGGCTTTAAGAAAATTGGATTTAATGTGGGGGTTGCTGCCATTTATCCATTTAACGATAAATGGTCGCTTAGCATTGAAGCATCCTTTGCGCAAAAAGGATCGTATCAAAAATATCCGCCAGATAATACAGGTAAGGAACTGCCCTATTACGACTTACGATTAAACTATTTGGATGTCCCTGTTTTAATGCATTTTACAGACAAAGGCTTTTTGAATTTTGGTCTAGGACTTTCCTGGGGTCGTTTGGTAGGTGTTAAAGAAGTAGAGTGGGGCGAAACTGTTCATAGTAGCACCACCAATAGTCCGTATAGTGATAACGATATTAATGGAATTGTTTCGGTTCAAATACCCATATACAAACGCTTAAAATTTAATTTCCGTTATTCCTACTCTTTTGCTAGTATTCGTACACGTGCGTATTCTAATATTTCAGGCGACACATGGACCCGTCAACAGTATAATAATATACTTACCTTTAGGGTGGTATATGTGTTTAATGAGAAGATTGTGGAAGGGGAGTGACTTCGGCAGGCTCAGTCACCGATCGACAGGCTCAGTCATCAATTGACCTATTTAGTTACTGGTGGCTGAGCTTGTCGAAGCCCATCTCAAATTCCGGCTTCTTCTGATCTTGATATTTCGAAGGGCATTTTAGTAATACTTTACTTCCTTTAAAAACATCGCCTTCCATATGGCCGCTAATAACTACCGATGTGCTTTTTTCGAAGTCTTGAGGCTTGGGCTTGCTAATGATTACTTTGCTATGATTTCCTCGGTCGTCGTACATCCAAAAGCTAAATTCGTCAGGGTTTACCATTGCGTCATAAACGATGGCTTTGGTAGTGTCGAGCGTTCCAATAATATCATAACTTTTACCTTGATGTAGTGCAGCTGTGGGAAAATCGCCATAGCTGCGGCTTTCCGACATTAAGCTTACCATGGCTCCAATGCCTACTACAGCCACGATAATAATTATGATGATATGTGATGTTTTCATGTTTGTTTAGATTGTTTGTGTGTCAATAAAGATAGTTAGTTGGGTCAATTCTTGAATTGGCCTTATACTTTCTATCAGTTTATTATTGTTCTTTATTAATCTCATCTTCCAGCTTTTTTACTTTGCGGTCTAGGCTGTTTAGATAAAACCCAATTCCCAAAAGGATAACGGATAGCACGGCTACCACCACGAATATTTTACTTTGATCGTCCATAATTAATTCCAGTCTTTATCTTCAATAGATTTTTCTAATTTCTTTATTCGAATGCGGATATTGCTAATCCAAAGGCCGAGCATAATCCAACCAACTAGAGCAGGATAAAACACATAACGCATGCTGGCATCCATATCACCAAAAGCAGGGTTTCCACCTTCATCGCCACCGCTACCTGGATGGAGTGTGTTCTCGGCTAATCGAGGTAGCAACCCCAACAGCATCAGCATCATTATAAAGGCAAAGATATTGAGTACAGCGGCCACACGGCCCCGCTTCTCATCGTCGGTAATAGCAGAACGCAAAATCATATAACCAGCATAAACAATAATGGTAATCACTGCGCCATTCAGATGTGGGTCATTTGCCCAAGGCTCACCCCAAGTAAATTGTGCCCAAATCATGCCGGTAATTAGTCCTAAAAAACCAAATAGAAATGATACTCTAACCGCTTGTTCGGCCTTTAAATCATATTCCAGATCTCCTGTTTTCAGAAATTTAATGCTATTGATAAATGAAGTCGTTAGAACACCCATCATGGCAAACCACATACCCACATGATAAAATACATTACGCAGACTTTCGCCAATGGGAGTATCCGGAATACGTGCCATAAAGCCGTAGATAATTGCATACAACAACAGTACTATGCTTAAATATTTCCACCAGTTTCTTTTCATACTCAGTGTTTAATTTGCATAATTGACAAATGAATTATTATGCAGTTTTGGCTAAAATAGGAATTCGAGAGCGAGGCGCAAGAAATCTTAATCTATAGGAGCTTACCTGAGTAAGTGACTATGAATTAATATGAATGCAACGAAGCTGTCGTGTTTCTATTTCAATCCAAATTAGTTGCGCCAAAGGTAGGGAAATAAGATATATGATAAAGTAATAACAATTACATTCAGGAAGAATAATGCACCCAAAATTTTGAAGCCAGCCATGCCATTTGCAGCTTGTTCCAGAGCCATATTTGAGGCCTTCATCAAACTTAGCAATAAAGGTAAAATTAGCGGAAAGCTAAGTATCGACATCAAAGCAAAATTATTATGTGAGCGCGAAGCAATGGCTGCTACCAATGTGAGTATTGAAGCGAAACCCAATGACCCTAACACTAAGGCGCCAATAAACAGGGTGTAATCTTGGATGATATTTCCCAAAAACAGTTGATAAATACCAAAAGTAAGTAAGCTGATAACCAACATCAGTATGCTGTTATAAATGGTTTTGGAAACAATAACTGCTTGTGGGCTACTCATGGAGTAGTAGTAAATATGCCGTGCAGGACTTTCTTGTACAAAGCTCTTACTTAAAGCATTAATAGCTGAAAAAAGCATGATAATCCAAAACAGTGCATTCCAGCTTTTGGTCTCAATTTGACCCTGAAAAGCCATATAAGCAATAAAAATAGTGGACACCACATAAAGCAAAATGGAGTTGATGGCATAACGCTGCTTCATCTCCAATTGAATGTCTTTTTTAATTAATGCTGATATTTCTTTCCTCACCTTAGCCTTTCT
>JAGLCR010000030.1 GCA_023146135.1 Bacteroidales bacterium | reverse complement strand
TACTTTAGCCTTTATCCTTCAAGCCATCCCAACCTTGGGCTTCAATGGGAGCCGAAACATTATTTTTTGTAATTAAGTTTACCCCAGCAGTTTCTGCCGTAATATGACCAATTACACTGATGTCGCTAAGGTTTTTAATTTTATCGTAATCTGTTGCCTTAATGGTGAATAATAATTCATAATCGTCGCCACCATTCATGGCATAAGTTGTGGGGTCCATATTTAGGCTACGTGCACTATCCCAGGTTGTTTGGTCAATGGGTATTTTATCTTCGTATAAAGTAGCTCCCACATTTGATTGTTTACAGATATGCTTTATTTCTGAGGCTAAACCATCCGAAATATCTATCATGGCGGTAGGTTGCACCTTTACATCAGATAGCACTTTCAATATATCTACTCTTGCTTCAGGTTTTAGGTGTCGCTCCAAAATATAATCGTTTCCTGATAGTTCGGGTTGCATTTCAGGATTGGCTTCGAAAACTGTTTTCTCACGTTCGAGCAGCATAAGACCGGCATAGGCACCGCCCAAATCGCCCGAAACGCATACCAAGTCGTGTTCCTTAGCACCATTACGGTATACGATTGCTTTTTCGTCGGCAAGGCCAATTGCAGTAATTGAGAGTACTAAGCCCGCAGCAGTTGAAGTGGTGTCACCACCGATTAAATCCACATTATAGTTTTTGCATGCCAGCTTAATTCCGCTGTAAAGCTCGTCAAGTGCTTCCACCGAAAAACGATTCGAAGCACCTAAGCTAACCGTTATTTGGCTTGGCATGGTATTCATGGCAATGATATCCGAAAAATTGACTACTGCTGCCTTATATCCCAGATGTTTAAGGGGCATAAAGGTTAAGTCAAAATGGATTCCTTCGGTAAGCATATCGGTTGATATAAGTACTTTCTTTTTGCCAGCATCTATTACAGCGGCATCGTCGCCAATACCATAAATGCTTGATTTATGTTTTAGCTCAATACCCTTGGTCAAATATTCAATTAAACCAAACTCCCCAAGAGTGGAGAGTTCAGTTCTTTTGTTGCTTCTATCTTCAAACATAGTTTTATAAATTCAATTTCTTGAGTAAGGCCTTTGGGATTGCCTTTTTATTAATCATAATCGACATGGTTTTATAGGCCACAAATGCATCAGACACATAAAAATAACCATCATATTTTTGGTCGGTTCCCCATGAGTTTTTAACTTTGAAATAGTGATTTCCTGCCTGATCTTTAGCTGTTCCAACAAATAGCATTCCGTGATCGTCAGTAGTTTGATAATTATCAAATGCTTGCTGACGCAAATCTTGGGTAATGGTTTTTTCGGTACGAGGGCCATCAAAAGTATAAAGTGCCTTTTTCTTTTCGGCTGTTGTTAGGCTTTCCCACTTCGATTGCTCCAAATTATTCATGCTTTTCACTTCGTTTTCAGGTACAACAGCTACACCGTTTTTCCAAGAGAAGCCTTTTTCGCTCACATCAGCAGCCCAAGCTACCGTATAATCATTGTCAATGGCATAATTAATAGTTTGCATCATTTCTTCTAATGGAAGATTATATACTTGGCCTGCAGCCCAATTATCTTGCACCTCAATGGCAAATGATTTGTAAAATGGATGATGAGTATATGAAGTAATCATCACATAATCGTCCATGTTTAATTCGCAATAATCATCAGCGTAACTGCGTGGGGTATATTCTTTGCCTTCATAGTTAAACTTCTCAGGAATTTCACCTAAATAGGCATTCAAAACTCCAGCAATAGCCATTGGCCACACTGGTGTAAGCTTACGGTTTTTGTCTTTGATAATAGATTTTACCATGGAAAAAAGTAAGTCGTCTAATTCGGAATGTACGTGCTTGGGTTCGTTGTACTGCAAACCGCTAAATGCCGTGTCGGGCATAATTCCATATTTACGAATCACATCCGATACATCATTGAATGCTCCGCCGCCGCCATAATTCATGGTTCCGTGCATGCGCACATACTTTACTGATTTGTCGAAGTATGAATTCCATACCACAAACATTTCGGAAAGGTCAGTTTCTGGTTTTCCATTTTTCATCATTTCCGCCTCAAAAAAAGCGATTCCAGAATAGCTCCAGCAGGTACCTGAACGGTATTGGTTTTTAATGGAGGTATGAGGAATATCCTTTATTGCAGTAAACTGATAACCCTTATCCTCTTTTGTTTCTTGTTTTTCTTGTGCCCATAATTGGCTCGTCATTAATGTGCTTATAAGCACAAGCATTATAATTCTCATTGTTATATTTATTTATAGTTATTATTATATTTGTTAAGTGTTATTTTTTTGGTTCAATTATTTACTTTTTATTAAAATGTACCATTTAAGGTAATTCCTTTTGTCAGGCTGAGTGTTTTAATAAACTATTGAGGAACGAAATAATTTATTAAAATGTACCGAAGCCTGGCACTAGTAAGTCTTAGTAACATCCTCATCTACTACAAGGATAAAGTCAGCTTGCTTTTGAGTATCCTTGTCAATACTATCAAGTTTTTCTTGTTCCACAGTAGTTATAGTCATGATTTTTAAATCAGGATATTTTTGTTTCAAATGCCAAACGATTCCTTCATAATTATCTGAATGATAAGATCCATTAAAATGAAGGAAAGTTTGTCCCTCTTTCCAATTTTTCATAATAAAGTGAGCCATAGTAGCATCCTTCAATCCTTGAGCTTTGGCAATATTGGCACCATGCGCGCCCATCATTTCTTGCATACTTTTATAGCAAGCTACATTCTCGTCGTAAGTGATAGGAAGTGGAGCAAAATACTTTTTTGCCTCATCGCTAAATTGATCTAAAACCTCAAATCCACCTTTATTTACAGCCGAAGCATATCGGCGTGGAACATTAGTTGCTATAAAAGGGATTTTATTATCGTAAGCCAATTGTAAAAGTGGTTTGTAATCTGTAGGGTCATTGGGCCAAAGACGAGCTTGTCCTTTGAAGTATTTGTACTTAACCAAGCCTGATAAATACTCGTCGATAAGTAACTGTCCATCGGCTTCATACATCTCGGCTCCAAGAACTATTTTGTCAGCTTTTTCAGCGATCAAATCTTTAGCTAGCTCATATTGCAGCCAATGACTGATGGCATTATTATGCAATTCGCCAAAGAATACCACATCTGCTTCAGATGCTGCCTTAAGTACTTTTTCATATTCGGTTACTTTTCCTTTCGAATTGAAAATCTGAAAAGCTCGTTTATCTGATTTCATCGCCATTAGACTGAAAGCTAGTAATACAACAATAATTAGTTTTGATTTTATCATAATATCTTATTTTAAGTGATCGGGGTTAAATGTTAAAGGAAGGAGGTGCTCGGCACGGTTAATAATTTGAATTTTTCCACTTTCACCTTGCAAGATAACTTTCATGTCGTGTCCTCCTTTATACTCATATTCGCTCATTACTTGTCTACAAGCACCACAGGGAGGTAAGGGCTCGTTAATTTTTGACTTTTCGGAATGAACGGTAACTGCAATGGCAACAACGGCTAGTTTTGGATACTGTGCTGAGGCCGCAAATAATGCAACTCTTTCGGCACAAAGTCCTGATGGGTAGGCTGCATTTTCTTGATTACTGCCTAAAACAATCGTGTCGTCTTCTAATAAAACAGCGGCTCCCACATGAAATTTAGAGTAGGGAGCATAAGATGACTCCACCGCTTGATGAGCCTTGGCTAGTAAATCTTGCTCGTCTTTTTTCAACTCGTCAAGGGAGTTAAATTCAGTATAGTTAAGATGTAAGCTTTTCTTTTCCATAGCTTGAAGATTAGACTGCAAAATTACATCATTTTTTTAGATTCTCAATCCAAGCTTAGTCATTTAATTGAATGAGCGATAATGGGTATTTATTTTCAGATTGAAACACGAATTTTCTTCTCTAGTTATTGTCAAAAGTTATTATCCCTACCTTTGTAGCATAAAAGATAAAATATGACCAACAAATTGACTCCCTTATTTGTTATTTTAAGAAAAAAAATCTTTAACAGAAGGTTGATTAAAATCTTTATGATTTTGGTTATTCCTGTTTCAATTGCTGTACTGATAGGTGTCTTATACAATCTTACTCAAACAGTTGAACACCTAACTAAAGATTTGATTCAGCGAACGGGAGCTAAAGTTGAGTCCGAATTGGACGAGATGATTAAGCCTGTGTCGGACGATTTAAAACTGTTTAGCGAGTTTTTAATAGCGTCCCAATCTGATTCTACTGATTTAAGTAAGTTTAATAAAATTGTAAGGCCAATAATATCAAATAACGTTCATGTTAAAACAGCTGTATATGGCGATTCTTATGGTTCGGAATTTATGCTCATGCAGCTCGAAGACTCTAGTTGGTATAGTAGAGTTCAAAAAATGAGATCGTCTAAAGAGCAAGAGGTTAAATTCTATAATTGGATTTTAGATTCGGACTTAAAATTGAATATTGTAAAAGAATGGCAAGATAGTATATCTTTAGGAAAGGACCCTAGAAATTCTGTTTGGTATAAACGAGCTCTTGATATTGAAATGGAAAGGACCGTTGGCTGGACGAAGCCATACCTCTTTTCGACTAGTGGAAATTTAGGGATTACAGCGGTAATTCGTTATACTCCACTATCAAATCCCAAAAATGAAATTGTTGTCGCACTGGACTTAATATTGCTTTATCTCGTTGAATATGTCAATGATTTGGAAATAAGTGATAATGGACGAGCAGTTTTATATACCGATGATGGGGTTTTATGCTACTCAAAAAGTGATAAATTCTCATGTAATGATAGTATAAATAAGTATTCCCTATCGGATAATAGTGAGTTGGAAATTCCTATCTTTGAAATGATGCTGCATGAAAAAGCTAGGCAAGATATAGATTATAATGTTCCTTTTAGTTTTGATTATCAGGGCGAAAAGTGGTGGGCCGAGGTTATACTTTATAATAGGAATGGTATTCATTATACGAAAATAGCGGTTGTAGTACCTGAGACCGATCTTATGTCGGAAATGGATCGCACCAAGCTAATTATTATCCTTGGCTTTGGTTTAGTTTTCATACTTGTTTTGATATCGTTAAATGCTTACCGACAACAACATCACGCAAATGTATTATTAAATCAAAAGAAAATTGAGATAGAGGCTCATCGAGATAAAATAGAGGCTCAACGTGATAAGATTGAAAGGCAGCATATGTTAGTAAGCGACCAGAGGGACCAAATTCGTGAAATTCACTCAGAGGTTACTAAAAGCATTTCCTATGCTCAACGGATTCAATCTTCGGCCTTGCCCAACATTAAAGTTTTAATGGATAATGTTAAGGATTGTTTTGTTCTTTTCAAGCCAAGAGATATTGTAAGTGGTGATTTTTATTATTTCACAAGAGTGAAAAATAAATTAATTATTTCTGTTTCGGATTGTACAGGTCATGGAATACCGGGTGCTTTTATGAGCATGTTAGGTATGTCGATGATTGATAATATTGTGGTAAGCAATCAAGTTTTTGATCCTGGTGAGATATTGAATAGAATGAGAAGTCAAATTATTCATGCCTTGTCTCAATCTGTCGATGGTGATGGCCAGCGCGATGGGATGGATATGGCTATTTGTGTTATTGATTTGGACACTAAAATCATGCAATTTGCTGGAGCTAATAACCCCGTGGTTATTGTTAGCCAAAGCCATAAAAAATGGAAAGAAAAGAAGGGGGTGAAGTATCTTGCTGATGATAAAACAGGGCTTAATTTGTATAGGGTTAAAGCGGATAGTATGCCAATTTCCATCTATTTGAAAATGGATGAATTCAAAACCCACGAATATCAGCTGGAAGAAAATGATATGGTTTATTTGTTTAGTGATGGCTTTGTGGATCAGTTTGGTGGAGTGAATAATGAAATTCGTAATGCAGGCGGAAAAAAGTTTAAGATTAAAGCATTTCAACGGCTGCTTTTAGATATATCAGAACTAACCTCTATAGAACAACAACAAATACTTGATGATACAATAAAGGAATGGCGAGGCAGTATTAACCAAATAGATGATGTTACCGTTTTAGGTTTTCGAGTATAATTTTATAAATCGTAAAGCGATTTATAGTACTTTTGTGGCTCACAAAAAATGAATGGGCTCACCCATAATATTATGTTTGAAAAAATATAAATAGGTTATCCCTAATCAATCATTCAATTGATATAGAAAACAATAAAAAAGTATTTGATATGGCAATAGCAGAAATTCATACCGCAAAAGGTTTAATGAAAGTAAAGTTTTTTGAAGAAGATGCTCCTAAAACAGTGGCTAATTTTGTAAAACTTTCAAAAGATGGTTTTTATGATGGTTTAACTTTTCACCGAGTGCTTCCTGATTTTGTAATTCAAGGTGGTTGTCCTGATGGAACTGGTGCTGGTGGACCGGGTTACTCTATCGATTGTGAGTTGGATGGAAATAATCAGTATCATGATCGTGGAGTATTATCTATGGCACATGCAGGTCGCAATACAGGTGGTTCGCAGTTTTTTGTTTGTCATAGTCGTAATAATACTTCTCACCTCGACCGTAATCATACTTGCTTTGGTAAGGTGTATGAAGGCTTGGATGTGATAGATGATATCCGTGGAGGCGACAAAATTGAGAAGATTGTAATTATTGAGGAATAGTACCCTTCGGCAAGCTCAGGGACCAGAAGTATTAAGTATTTATGGAGCCCTTCGGCAGGCTCAGGGACCAGAAGTATTAAGTATTTATGGAGCCCTTCGACAGGCTCAGGGACCAGAAGAATTAAGTATTTATGGAGCCCTTCGGCAAGCTCAGGGACCATGATTAAAAACATTAAAGTATTATAAGATGGAATTAGAAGGAAGATTAGTAGAAGTATTAGCCGAGCAGTCGGGTCAAGGAAAAACAGGAAATCAATGGCGGAAGCAGTCATTTGTAATTGAAACAATGGATAGCCAATACCCAAAGAAAGTATGTATCGACGTTTGGGGAGATAATATAGATAGTTTAAAAGCATTCAAAACCAATGATGTATTGAATGTAAAAATGGATATTGAGTCGCGCGAATATAATGGTCGTTGGTTTACCAATGTAAAAGCATGGCGTGTAGATAAAAAACAAGATGCCGCTGGTGGCGCACCACAAGGTGGTGGAATGGAGCAGCCTCCATTACCCGGTGCAGCAGATATCCCGACGGCTCCAGAGCCATCAGATGACCTTCCTTTTTAGGAAGAAACTTAAGAAAAACTCTTAACCTCAATGATTTATTTTATTGAGGTTTTTTTTTGAGAGGCAACGTCTTTGTGATTTTTAGTGTCAATTGAATATGTAATTGTAAACCTTAAAAACTACTACCTATGAAAAGCCTATACCTATTTGCGTTTGTCCTTTTATTTTTTGGAATTACTAAAAAAACGACTGCTTGTCCCTTTATGGGTGGCGAGATAAGCTGGGTGTGCCTTTCCAATGCTGATACGAATAACGGAAAATTTATTTTTACGATGAAATTATACCGTACTTGTGGTGGTTCTCAATTTCCAAGTTCACAAACAATTTTTTCAAATAGCCCCGCTGGATATATTTATTTGTTAGAAGAGCTTGGTTGGCCAAAGGAGATTTCTCCAATCTGTAATAGTAATGCTAGTTTTCAGCATATTACTTGTCAAGGAGCAGCTGTTAATTCAATTACGGGTGCAATCCAAGAGCATATTTATAAATCGCAGCCAATAAAAATATCAGGGTATCCTCCTGTAAACGGATGGCGATTTTATTGGAGCGGTTGCTGTCGAAACCCTGCAACTAACGCTATAGGAGGTGGAAGTCAATCTTATCGTGTTAAAGCTACAATGTTTCCTTATATTTCTCAGAACGGTAGTGGCTTGCCTTCCATGTATCCCTGTTTTGATTCTTCACCAACATTTGCCGAAAAACCTGTAACGGCCATTGCAACTGGGTATGTTTATGATTTTAATTTCATGGCTTATGATGAGGACTACGACTCCTTGACCTACGATTGGGGACAGCCATTATTAAGTACTGGCAATCCAATTTCTTATTATACTGGTTACTCCCATACAAACCCCCTGCCTGATACAATGCAGAATGCTAATAATATTACTGCTACGCTTGATTTACAAACGGGCATAATCGAATTTAAGTCCTATACAACGGGTTCTTTCCTCACAGCTGTAAAAGTCACCTCCTATCGCTGCGGACAAAAAATTGCAGAGGTTCAGCGAGAAATACAGGTAGTATTAAGTGATTCCTCTTCAAATACTCCTCCTGTTATTGCTGCTCCATTTGCCAATGGAACCTCCTTCGATACTGTGGTTACAGCTGGGGCATTGCTACAGTTTTATTATTCTGTTACAGATTATCAGTTTCTTCCTAATAGTGCACCTCAAACAATATATATTACTCAAACTTCACCTCAATTTGGTAGTTTTATACCTGCTGTGGGTACTGGACCTACATCTTTAAACGCTACAACAGGCTGTAATAATCCTCCCTGTGCAACACTAAGCCCTGCTAGTGATACTTCTTATACGAATTCGAGTGTATTTGGTAGTATTTCTGATTTCTCATGGCAAACAACATGTGACCACCTTTTGCGAAATGATTCCTGCGCAATACAAATGGATACGGTTTACTACAAATTTATTCTTACTGTGCGAGATGACTATTGTCCTGTACCTGCGGTTACAACTAAAATAGTGACTGTTGGTGTCACCGCTGATTTAAGTTTCTTGCCTGCTCCAATTATCGATTCTGTATTTTTTGATTATTCAACAAATGAAGTTGTTATTAACTGGCAGTCAGTTTCCGACCCCAAGAATAAATTTGAGGCATATTATATTTATTATTCATCAAGCTATAATGGAAGCTTTGCTTTGATTGATAGTGTGACGAGTTTAAGCACAACTTCTTATAATCACTATCTAGGACAAGCAACAAGTGCTTATTATAAAGTTAGGACCAAAAGTGTTAATCATTGTCAAATTGTTGATATATCTGATGATTCGAATATCTTTAGCCTGGATATTACAGCAATGGAAAATGCGAATATAAAGGATAGATTTGTGCTTTATTCAAATAAACCTAACCCTGCAAATCATAATACAACGATTCGTTTTTATACAAAGGAGTCGTCCAATATCGAATTGGTATTGAGTGATATTAGTGGTGGAATTATAAAACAAAAAGAATTTAGATCAGTGCAAGGTGATAATTCCTATATGCTGTCGATTGAAAGTTTAAGCGTGGGGGTTTATTATATTACTCTTTATTATAAAGATCAGCAACGGTCTAATAAGTTGATGATAAAGTAGTTTAACCTTAATGCAAAATGAGAAGCCGACTAAACGAATTGGATAAAAAGTTTATCAGACATCAAATGCGCGCTGGTAGAATGCTTGCTGCCTTTATTTTTTTTGCAGGAGGTTTTTATAATGTTTTCTATTTCGCAATTCCGTCGTTTCAAATATCAAATCGTTATATCTTGATTGTTGATGTCATGGTGGTGTTATTAGGAGTTTTTACATGGAATCGAATTAATAGAAAATATCGATTAGACTTGGAAGCTGATGTGAAGATTGTAAAGAAAGCCAAGGTGCAGAAAAAAGAGTCTTTTACTTCCTATGAAAGCGGAAGTGGCTCCTTATATATTCCTATTCTTGGCGATTTATTTCCCAAACTTTTTAATCTTAAAATGAAGCCAACTGGCCGATATTACCTCATTATTAATAATACACGAATGCGATTTGATGAAGCAAGCTACAATAGTGTAAAGGAGGGTGATGAAGTGGAGGTGTATTATACCTCAGTTAGTGATATTCGGATTGGTATTGACCAGAATTCAATATCTGTAGGAAACTAATTTTGGAGAATATTGTTCAAAGTCCACCATTTTATATCAATAGATTTCTTTTCGGTTTTAACATCAATAATCTTTTGTTCGCCAGGAAGCATATCAAAGTTATTGTCAATAAACCATGCTGAACTTCCATGAGCATCTTCCAACCAAAGATTTTTTACGAAGGTTTTGGCTGTTAAATAAATACTTAACTCACCATTTAAACTAATCTGTTTAATTTCAAATTCTGCCTTAGGCAAATCCAAATCATGGGGTTTTCCTAAGAAGATAAGTTCTCTATCGGCTACCCAATCTGACGAAATAAGTTCGACAAGAATAAACTCTTTCTTTGGGTCAATGTTCAAAGTGTTAAGCTTATATTGTATTTGTGATTGTTGTCCTGATACCGTGATTTTTTGTTTGTTTGAAAAGCTTATATTTCCATAAAAATCCATTACTTGAATATGCAACATTTCTTCAAAATCCTTAGTAGCATCCGAAATAGTATAAATAGTACATGTGTCGTTTGCAATAGTATGGGAAATAATAATTTGCTTATAGGCATTACGCACAGCGTATTGCAAAGGTTTCCAATTGCCATAATAATCAATTCCCGACCATGAAATGGCTGGCCAAGCATCGTTCAGCTGCCAGTACATCGATCCCATACAAAAGGGCTGATTGCGTCTTTGAGCTTTAAGTCCTTTGGCAATACCATCGCTTTGTAGTATTTGTGATAAATACACAAAATCGTCGAACTCTTCGGGCACAATGCCATACTCATCCATCATATATTTTTGAATAATTGCATTGCCTCTTGAGTGCTTTTGATGATTTTGGAGTTGGCTACTTTCAATCCCAAAATCTTCGTCATCACATATTTTTTCGATCGTAGAAAGTGAAGGATAGGATTGAAATCCAAATTCACTCATAAAACGCCCAGTATTATTTTCCAATGAATCGAAAGAATGACCATCATGCCACACTCCCCAATAGTGGAAGTCCCCATTATTCTTACTCAGTGGATTTCCTCGACCGTATTGTGGTGAGCTTTGCCAATAGGGTGTGCCATTGGACAAGTGATCAACTGCTATTGGTAAAATCGTATCAAAAATATTGTGGTAATTATTCCAGAGTCGAGTAGAATCGGCAGGGGAGTAGCCAAACTGCTTTTGCCAGCCCCAATTATGCCATGCTTCGGATATTTCGTTATTACCACACCATAGGGCAATGCATGGATGATTTTGGAGGCGCTTGACTTGTTGATTTGCTTCTTGTTTTACGAGCGAAAGGAAATTACTATCGCTTGGGTAAACTGAATTGGCAAACATAAAATCCTGCCAAATCATGATTCCCGCACTATCACATAGATCGTAGAATTCATCCGATTCATAGATGCCACCGCCCCAAATGCGAATCATATTCATATTAGAATTTACGATATCATGTATTATTTGATGTGGGTTTTTTTTATTTCCCACAAAAACATCTTGGGGAACATAATTGGCCCCTTTGATATAAATGGGTTTACCATTAACTTTGAAATAAAAGGAAGTGCCCATGCTGTCAGCTTCATTTACCAATTCAATTTCTCGAATTCCTATTTTTTGGTTTACCTGGTTTAAGATTTTACCGTTTTGCTCAATGCGAATATTGAAATTATAGAGATAAGCTTCGCCCATGCCAGTGGGATGCCAGAGTTTAGGATTTGGAATATCTATGGAAAAAGGGGTGAGATAATACTCAGTGGGACTGCCAAAATGATAGTTTTCCAGAATCCCCGCCTCCTTACAGCTAATGATTAAATCATAATTCTCAATTTGTTCATAATCATAATCCATAAGAACTAAATATTGTGCTATATTTTTGTCCAATTTCATCAATTGAAAAGTAACATCGTCAATTTGTACATTATAATGAAACGCCAAACTAACCTTCTTCCAAATCCCCCCAGCAGCATACCGTGGCGCCCAATCCCAGCCAAACTGAAAAGCCGCTTTACGTACATGGGCTTGAGGTCCTCCTGAGTAGTTTATGGAATCCTCTTTTGGTATTTGTGATAGTGGAGGCAGAATCTCAATACGGAGTTTATTATTTGCTTTCAGTAGCTCATTAATATCCTTATGATAAGCCAGAAACATGGATTGGGTTTGCAAAATCAAACTATCGTTCAAATACACATTGGAATAAGTATCGATGCCGTTAAACTTCAAGCGAATATTTTGAGATTGTAGTTCTTCTTTGCTAACAGAAAAGCTACATTCGTAAATCCATTTATCATGTTCTATCCACTGCAATTGCTTTTCATTTTCTCCGAAATAGGGGTCAGGAATAAGCTGATTTCGGTATAAGTCGGTATAGATGCTCCCAGGTACTTTCGCAGCATAACTATTTGATTCTCCTTTTTTATGAAAGGTCCAATTGGAGTTTAGTTCGCGTGTTTGTGTTTGTGCTAAAACAGAGGATTGAAGGAGTATGATAAGAATGAAAACAAAAATATTTCGAATCATGGGTTTGTTTTAAGGTTGAAGCAAAGGTAGTTTTTTTTGTGAATTAATAATAGTTGTATCTTTGGAGTATGAATAAAATTATTACTGAGAATATTGAGAAAATCAAGGAATACTGCAAACAATATAAAGTGAAAGAACTTTATGCGGTGGGTTCGGTTGTTACCGAGAAGTTTACTGAGGAAAGTGACATTGATTTAGTAATAAAATTTGAAGATATTTCGGTGGAAGAATACACCGATAATTATTTTATTCTTCATAAGCTTTTTAGAAACATATTCAAACGTAATATTGATCTTATAACAGACCGTTCTTTGAGTAACCCGTTTTTTATTAAATCTATTGAGAATTCTAAAAAATTGTTGTATGCAGGATAATATTAAAAAACATCTTCATGATATCTTGATTGCGGCAAATTCAATTTTCGAATATCTGGGTGAGAATAGAGACTTTGAATAATACGAGTTGAATAAGCTCTTGCGTAGAGCGGTGGAGCGTGAGTTTGAAATAATTGGAGAGGCTACAAATCGAATTTTAAGAATAGATAAAGAGTTCCCTCTCAAAAATGCTGGTCGTATTATTAGTTTACGAAACTATGTGATTCATGGATATGATAAGGTGGATAACGTGATTATTTGGGGTATTATTTCGCGTGATTTACCAGAATTAAGAAAAGAAGTTGCAAATTTACTTCTTGAATAGAGGTAGTTTATCATTCCTTAAGTTAATAAAATGACCTACGATTGGCAGCATATATTTAAGTCTAAAACCTAATTCCCAGGAATAAACCAAACAAACTTATTTCCAGCAGGTAGTTCATCAAAGTTGCTGATTTGCTTACGATATTTCCCTGATAAAAACAGTTCCATTTGGTCGCTATAGTGCGGACTCATAAAATTGCCCGACTGCCCAGTTGGAATAACTCCAATAGCTGCATTGGGATTGCTGAAATCCATTAGTAGTCGCATGGCTGGTCCTGAAACTACTTTGTAAATTTTATCGTCGCCATAAACAAAGCCCTCCTTATCAACTACTTCAAGCCCTCCTGCCACAGGAAAAGGTCCAAGATTAAACACCTTATCCATGGGCTTTTTTCGTCCTATGGCATGTACAAATTCCAATTGATGTACATCACCCCATTTCCATATTTCCATATCGGGACTTAATTGTTTACTAAGGGAATTCCATGTTTTAACGATAGCCTGTGAAAAAATATCAATTCTATTTTCAACTTGATCAGTTTTTACATTATTCCACCATATGGATTTTGGATTGTTCAATAGGTCCTTTATACCCGCTTTTAATACATAGGTAGTGATTAGTTTATTAAAATTTTCATTGCCCAACTCATCTTCCATGGCATCTTTTAATACGTAGTATATAAGTCGATTATAGATAATGGCACCTTTGCTATTCACATCATAATTACCATCCCAATTAATCAATACTTCCATCATGGCTTTTTCATTTTCTCCAATTTTTGAATCAGAATAAATAAGCTTTGCCAATTGAGGGTCTCTATCAGAGTGATTGTCAAGCTGAATCATTTTCATACTTTCCACATCCCATTCCTTCTCTGTCTTTATAATATCAATAATACGTTGTGCACGATAACCTGGCGCATAGTATCCTGGGTAATTAATTCCATTTACAGCAGGAGGAGCATTATTGGCAGTTACAATATACCCTTCAGGTGGGTTTATACTCTGAGGGTTGTTTTTAAAGTCGTAAAAATCCATATGATTTAATGTATCACTTGCTCCATCGATATACCGCTTTGGATTTAATCCTTGTGGACGCTTAGGAATTTTTGCGCAAGCCCACCAAGCAATATTATCATCATGGTCGGCATAGACTACGTTTAAGCCAAGAATATCGATATCAGGCATTGCTCTTTCAAATGCTGTAATATCATTGGCATGCATCATTTTGTATGTAGCTTCCATCGCCTTGGTATTAATCTTATTTAATACCCACCATAGACTAACTGGCTCTTTAGATTGTTTAGCTATATCTTCATAAGCATCATTTAAAACTGGCCCGTGACGCGTAATACGTAAATCAAAAATCACATCATCTTGTCCTTTTACTTTTATTGTTTCCTTTTGGAATTTATAATCGGTCCATTTATCCAAAACGAGATATTGATTTTCATTTTCAGGGTTTTGTGTTTCTGAATATAAATCCATATTATCCACTGGAAAAATAGTTAATCCCCAACCAAGATGCTCATTATGCCCCATAATAGGAAATGGAACTCCTGCCAAAAAATAACCATAAATCCCCCCTTCAGGGTATTCAATATGTGCTTCGTACCATACCGAAGGCTGTCCGTATTTTATATGTGTATCATTGCCAAGCAATGACTTGCCTGATTTTGATCGGCTACCCGCAATTGCCCAGCTATTGGAACCTTCCCACAAAGGCAAGGGGATATTTTGCTCTGCTTTCTCCAACTCTCGCATTATGGCAAGCAAACTTTCATCTTGAATCGATTTGTTGGAAAAATCATCATAGTTGGAGGAAGAGTCCACGCCTAAATCTATTAGGTATTCATCACCAAGTTGTTGGTAAATATGCTCCATCAAGGGTTCTTCTTTCATGGTCATCGTAAAGCCCAAAGCCATAAATCCAAGATTACAATAGCTATCTTCAAGAGTAAACTCAGAAGGAGTATAACCTAATATCGTAAACTCAAGGGGAAGATTTCCTTTGTTAATAAAACTGTTTAGCCCATCGAGGTAGGCTTGTGCAGCTTCATACATAACGGGTTTTGTTTTTCGAAACATATGCGCACTATGATCAGCCATTTGCTTGATGCTCAATGTTCGCATCATCTTGTCTGTAGAGATAAGTTTGGGTCCTAATATTTCTGCAAGCTCCCCCTTTGCTAATCGACGTATCAAATCCATCTGAAACAACCGCTCCTGAGCATGTACATAGCCCAGTGCAAAGAATGCATCAGGTTCTGATTGTGCTGATATATGAGGAATTCCATAATTGTCGTAAATTACCTCAACGGAATCTTTTACACTATTAGGAATTTGTAATTCGCCTGAGTATTTTGGTGATTGAGATTTCAGGAAAATAAAAAGACTAATACTAACAATAATTATTAGGCTTAAGAGCGCGAGAAATATTTTTTTTAACATAGGTTTATACTTTGTAATTTAAGTAAAAGTAAAAATCTTTCATTATTCTTGAAATAAAAGAAGGGGGTAAAATGCTTATTATAGAAAAGCCGCAAATGCATTATTTTATCATGAATTTGCGGCTCTTAAAGTATATGATTTTTAGTCAATCAAACTAAGTAAATAATCGCCATACCCACTGTGAACAAGTGGTTCAGCAAGCATGCGAAGTTTATTCTCATTAATCCATCCCATTGTATAGGCGATTTCTTCAATACATCCAACTTTTAAGCCTTGACGCTCTTCTAATACTTGAACAAACTGTCCTGCCTGAAGAAGTGAAGCGAAGGTGCCTGTATCGAGCCATGCAGTACCTCGATCAAGAATACCCACCTTTAGCTTTCTGTTTTTTAAGTAATGTTTATTTACATCTGTTATTTCGTATTCGCCACGACTACTTGGTTTGAGGTTTTTGGCTACTTCAACTACTGAATTATCGTAGAAATATAAGCCGGGAACTGCATAATTAGAACTTGGAAACTCAGGTTTTTCTTCGATGCTAATTGCTTTCATATTCTCATCAAATGTCACCACTCCATATCGTTCGGGATCGGTTACATGATAGGCAAAAACAACTCCACCATCTGGATCATTATTTTTTTGCAACAGTCGGCTCATGTTGGCACCATAAAAAATATTGTCACCCAAAATAAGAGCAACCTTATCATTTCCGATAAATTCTTCACCTAAAACAAATGCTTGCGCTAGTCCGTTTGGGATTTTTTGCTCTACATAGTGAAATTCACAACCCAATTGAGAACCATCGCCCAAAAGTTTTTTGAATCCGGGTAAATCATAGGGAGTAGAAATGATTAATATTTCTCGAATACCTGCCGTCATTAATGTTGACAGAGGGTAGTAAATCATGGGTTTATCATATATCGGCATCAATTGCTTCGACATGGATAGTGTTAATGGTCGTAGGCGAGTTCCGGATCCGCCAGCCAAAATAATTCCTTTCATTATTAGTATTTTTATGAAATTACTGTTCTTTTATCTTTCGAATTTCTTCTTCCGAATCAGTCTCTATTTCTAAATAGTCTAACTCAATATCATCCTCTTCATCAAATATTTCTAAGAATGGCTCCTTGAAAGCCTTTGTAGTTAATCGTTTATCTAAAGTAAGCAATAAAGAAGGTAATAAAACTAAGTTGGATAGCATAGCGGCTAATAGGGTAAAAGAAATGAGTTTTCCTAAGGATTGCGTACCACCAAATGAGGATAACATAAATACTGAAAAACCAAGAAACAATACTATTGATGAGTATATCATGGAATTTGCAGTCTCGCGCAAGGCGTTGATAACAGATATTTTAATATTAAAATCATTGAGCTTTAATTCCATTCGATATCGAGAAAGATAATGGATGGTATTGTCCACTGAAATACCTAGGGCAATACTGAATATCAATATAGTAGATGGTTTTAGCGGAATTCCAAAATAGCCCATTAGAGCCACAGTCATTAGCTGGGGAATAAGGTTGGGTATTAGGGCTATGGACACCATTTTAAACGAATTAAATAGCAAGGCCATAATAAATCCAATGACAACAATTGCCAATATTAAACTATAAATTAAATTGTTGGTCAAATAGGTTGTGCCTTCAAGAAATACTACTGAGGTACCTGTAAGGGTTACATCATATCTGCTTGGCTTAAAAATAGAATCAATTTTTGGACGTAATTCTGCCCTCAGAGCACTTATTTCTGGCGAACTTAAATTAGCCATTTGTACCGATATGCGCGTGATTTGCATATTAGTATCCACAAATGAGTTTAGAATATTTCGTTTGCCTTTCGATGAGCTCATATCCTTCGGTAGGTACTTTAGAATAAATGCTTGTTCGTGACTATTGGGAAGGCTGTATTTCTTAGGATCGCCATTATAATACGACTGTTTAATAACTTTTACAACATCGGCTACAGAAATAGATTTCGAAAGACTTGGATATTTTGCCAGCGTATCTTGCAAGCGCGAAATGCGTTTCAAAGTAGCCATTTTCATAACACCTTTAGGCTTTTTTGTGTCAATCATTATTTCGAAAGGTAGTATACCATTAAACTGCTCCTCGAAATATAGCATGTCGGTGTACATTGGGTGATCTTGGGGAATGTCGTCAACCACATTACCCGTGGTTTTCATCAAGCTCATGCCAAATAATCCAAAAGCGATAATAGCAATAGATATAATATATATTACTGTTCTTTTAGTACTTACTAATTGAATAATTCCCTCCACTAATCTGTTTAACCCTTTGCGATCAAGATGTTTAATGTGTCTTTCTTTGGGTGCTGAAACGAAACTAAAGAAAACAGGAATTAGGAATAGAGATAGAACGAACACCATCATTATTGACAATGATGCTACCACCCCAAATTCTGTAAGTAATTCGTTTCGAGTAATAATAAATGCTGCAAAACCCACTGCAGTGGTTAAGTTTGTTAGAAGCATGGCGCTACCAACACGCTGAATCATACGTGATAAGGCCTTAATTTTATTACGGTGGTGTTTATACTCACTATGATATTTATTGAGTAAAAAGATATTGTTTTCCACTGCCAATACAATAATAAGTGGGGGCAAGATTCCTGTTAAGATAGTAATTTGATATCCAAATAAATTTAGAAAACCCATGGTCCAAATCACTGAAATAATAACAATAAGCATGGGGTAGAACACAGCCTTAAACGAACGAAAGAAGAAATAAAGCATGAGTGATGCGATAAGCAAGGTGAGCAATGTAAACATCAAAAGCTCTTCTTTAATCATTTTCGATGAAACGGTTCGAATATAGGGAAGCCCAGAATAATGAACCTGGATACCTGTTTTGTCAACGTATTGCTCTACTTGAGCTATAATATCATCCAATAGTTCAAATCTATTCTTTGAGTTAATCTTGTGTTTGTCAAGCGTTACTGCTAGAAGTGTAGAATGATTTTTTTTGTTAAATAGCAGTCCGTCATAAAACGGTTGAGCATATACTTTTGCCAATAATGAATCGAGCTCTTCCTGCGACTGTGGCTTATGGTCGAATATGGGTTTAAGTTTGAATTTTTTCAAACTGTCATCTTTTACCATTAAAAAAGTCTTGGCCATCGAGAGCGTTTCTTCTACACCATCAACCGCTCGTAGATTATGTGTCAGGTCATACCAGTCATTGAAATGCTTGAGCTCGTTTATTTTTGGATCTTGAACTCCCAAATATAAAACACTTCCATCTTGCCCAAAAAGATCTTTAAATCGATTATATTTAATTACAGTCGAATCCGAATCGGGTAGCATTAAAGCCATCTCGTACGACATCTTAATTTGAGTGGCCTGCCAAGCCATAAAGGCAGTAAGAATACCTAGTGTGATAAGTACGCCTATGCGTTGTCGTAAGATTAATCTAATAATGTATTTCCACATAATTCTATAAATGATAAGAAGTGCAAAGTTATCATATTATTTGGAATAGAGCTTTAGTGTGAAAAACAGATTATACTTATGGTAATGCTTGTATTTATTGAAAAATAAAGCGGTATTGAGAAATAGCAAAATGTTCAAAAAGTAATTATATTGTTAAAAATAAACAAAGTGGTCTAATTGTACTGATTTATAAAAAATTAGAGACTTTGGCTAAATTATAATATGAGATTTATTCTGTTTATATAAAATCATTTTCATACTTTTGGTAGCTCTAAATAAAATATGCAATACATTTGCATTTGATATTCAGAAGAAACAAACTGTATCAAGATAGACTAAGTAGCTAAAGGGTAATGTGTTAATATCCATAGTGCTTGTCTGCTAGAAAGTGAACTAACCAAATAATTAGTATATGTCTTTAAGAACAAAAACTAGTGAACTCCGCAAACGTATGCGTGAAGCCGTACAAGGTGGAGGTCAGAAGGCCATCGACAAGCAAGTATCAATGGGTAAAATGACTGCCCGTGAGCGAATTATTGAGCTACTTGATGATAAATCTTTTTATGAGTATGATCTATTTGTAGAGCATGCTGCGAAAGATTTTGATATGGACAAGAAGTATCTTGCTGGAGATGGTGTTGTGACAGGTACAGGTACCATAAATGGTTATCCGATATGTATATATGCTCAGGATTTTACAGTTGCTGGAGGATCCTTAGGATACATGCATGCGCGCAAGATTACCAAAATAATGGACCATGCCATGAAACTAAAAGTGCCTATTATTGGAATTAATGATTCGGGAGGGGCACGAATTCAAGAGGGAGTAAATTCCTTGGCTGGTTATGGTGAGATTTTTTATCGAAACACCATGGCTTCAGGGGTAATTCCTCAAATATCAGTAATTCTTGGCCCTTGTGCTGGGGGGGCAGTTTATTCCCCTGCACTTACCGACTTTGTGTTTGTGGTTGAAGGCATTTCCAAGATGTTTATCACAGGACCTGAAGTTATTAAATCGGTATTGGGTGAAGAAATAACTATGGAAGCTCTTGGGGGCGCCAAAGTACATGCCGAAACCACTGGTAACGCACATTTTTGGGCCGAAAATGAATTGGAATGTTTTGGACAGATTAAAGAGTTGTTTTCTTATGTTCCATGGAATAATAAGAAGGTAGCAGAGCCTTTTCCCACCAAGCCGCCTAAATCAAAGTATAAAATTAGTAAAGTATTCCCTTCTGAGGCTACAGAGCCTTATGATGTTCGCGATATCATTCGTTCCTTGTCTGATGATTCAGAATTCTTTGAAATACAGGAGTTGTGGGCTGGTAATATCACAATCGGTTTTATGCGCTTGAATGGAGAAACAATAGGTGTTGTAGCAAACCAGCCACTAGTTTTGGCAGGAGTGCTTGATGTGGATTCTTCCGACAAAGCTGCTCGATTTATCCGTTATTGTGATGCATTTAATATTCCGCTATTGACTATGGTTGACCTTCCGGGTTATCTTCCTGGAGTGGATCAAGAGCATAGTGGTGTGATTCGTCATGGAGCAAAATTGTTGTATGCTTATTCGGAAGCTTCTGTGCCAAAAATCACGCTGATTACTCGTAAAGCATATGGTGGAGGTTATATTGCAATGTGCTCTAGCCACCTTAAAGCTGATTTCGTTTTTGCATGGCCTACGGCCGAAATTGCAGTGATGGGACCAACGGGTGCTGCTAATATTATTTTCCGCAAGGAGATTGCTCAAGCTGATGATCCTGATAAAGTACGTGCCGAAAAAGTGGAAGAGTATAAGGCAAAGTTTGCTAATCCTTATGTTGCAGCTGCCTATGGGTATATAGATGCAGTAATTGAGCCTAAAGAAACACGTCGTTACTTGCTTCATGCATTGGATATTTCGAAGAGTAAATCGGTAATTATGCCAGACAAAAAGCATGGTATTCCTCCATTCTAAACCATTTGGTTTTTTATGTTATTATTAATCTAAAACAAAATTAGAATGGCAACAAAACGAAATAAATACGAGAGTTTTCAAGTGGGGGATACGGTTTATCGCACCACAATTAATAAGATGCAAAAGAATCGTAAACCTTATACGGTTCCTGATGCTCGAAATCTGCATGCTTTTATTCCTGGAACTATCCTAGATATAGCATTTAAGGATGGAGAACAGGTGAAAGAAGGTGATATTATCATGTATCTTGAAGCAATGAAGATGAAGAATATCATTAAAGCGCCTTTTGATGGTGAGATTAAGAAAATTTATGTTAAAGAAGGAGAGACTGTTTCTAAAAACCACCTTTTAGTGGAATTGAAATAATTAATCCAAAATATATGCTAAACCCTCCTCGAGTTCCATACTCTTGGAGGGTTTTTTTGTATTATCATTTTTCCACCTTTTAGGGTCAGAGAAGAAAAGTGGCTCGTAGTAGAAATTCCTTTTCTCATTGAAGTTTTACAAACACAATTTAAATCCATTCTTTGGCTCAACTTACCTAACTTTGATTTTGCATAGAAACTATAATAAATCCAACATTTATGAAATCAAAGCATTTGCTACGTACCATTATTTTGATACTTATTGCAGGATACTCTGGGCTCGTATTCAGCTCCTTAAATAATTCTGAAGCAGTTGGTTCAAAAACACAGAAAATAGTATCTACGGATGAGAAAATAGAGGTGTTAAACTCAGCAGATGATTATCCTGAGCCAAATGGAGCTTGTCTTTCATCGGGTTGTCACGAAGGAATTGAGCCTATTCGAGAGCATGATTCGCAAATGATGCAAGAGATTTACTCCAAAGGAGTGGAAGTTGGCGACCCCAATGGCTGCGTGGTTTGTCATGCAGGGAATCCCAAGACGCATAAACTAGAAGAGGCGCATAAAGATATGATTCGTTATCCAGCATCACCTTGGGTGATTGACAAAACTTGTGGGCAATGTCATTCTGATTATGTGTATGCTACTGAGCGAAATTTGATGATGACTGAGGCAGGAAAAATCCAAGGAACACTTTGGGGCTGGAAAGCTCAAACAGGCTACGATGCTACTTTTGCCAATTATGATGTAAATGACCCCGATGGTCCTACTCCTATTTTTGGAACAAATGCCTATAAAGAGTATATGCTCAAATTAAAAGAGCATTTCCCCAATAATTATCCTGATAGTATGGTGCAATTGCCTGAGGTGAATTTCGATTCATTACAAGCGCATCCTGAACAAGCTGCTTTGACTTATATTCGTGGCGAATGTCAGCGATGCCATACCGGTGTGAAGGGCGCACAGCGACGTGGCGATTATCGTGGATTGGGTTGTGCATCTTGTCATGTGCCCTACAGTGATGAGGGGCTTTACGAAGGCGGTGATAAGGCATTGGATAAAAGTAAGCGAGGAAGAATGCTAGTACATTCCATTCAGTCATCCCGAAAAACTAAGGTGACAGTGCATGGAAAGACTTATTCGGGTATTCCTGCCGAAACTTGTACAAGCTGTCATAATCGTGGCAAACGTATTGGAGTTTCTTATTTGGGAATTATGGAATCGCCTTATAATACTCCTTTTGGTAAAGATGGTAAGCCTCAGCCCAAGCTGCATGGTAAGTATTATAATTTTATTCAAGATGACGTGCATCATAATACCCAAAGTAGGGATGGAAATCCATTGGGAGGATTGCTTTGTCAAGACTGTCACTCCACCACTTCGGTACATGGAAATGGAAATCTTGCAGGAACTACTTTGGCTGAGGTGGAAATTGAATGCGCCGATTGTCATGGGATTCCAGATAAATTTCCTTGGGAATTGCCCTTGGGCTATCAAGATGAATTTGAAATACCGACTCCTAAAATTGCTCGAGGAACGACCAAGGAACCTTTGAGGGTGACAAAGAAATATGGAACAGTTTACGACCCTAAAGACGGATATTTGATAACAGCCAGAGGAAATCCATTGGGCAATGTAGTACGTGAGGGAAATAAAGTCATTGTACATTCGGCTAGTGGATTGGATTTTTATTCGCCAACACTAAAAGAATTAACCGAGGAAGACTCGTGGAAAAATCCCAAAGAGGCCAAAACCGCCATGGTTAATATCAAAGGTCATATTGATAATATGGAGTGTTATACTTGTCATAGCACTTGGGCGCCACAATGTTATGGCTGCCATGTGAAAGTAGATTACTCACAAGGGTTTACTTCTAAAGATTGGATAAAAACGGGTAGTGCTCACGATAGTTTGGGGGAGACTTATCGAACAAAGAATGGGGACTGCATACGCCAAAAGGGAAAAGTAACTGAGGGTAGAAGCTATCTTCGTTGGGAAAATCCAATTTTAGGTGTAAATGGAGAAGGCCGTATCACACCTTTGATTCCAGGTTGTCAGCAAATAACTACGGTGATTGGTGAGGATGGAAAAGAATTGGTTTCAAGTAAAATATGGCGTACGGAACCAGGAATGGAAAACGGAGGCGAAGAAGGACAGCGTGGGATTGATATGTCACCAGTAAACCCACATACTACTAGTGCAAAGCCACGCACTTGCGCCTCTTGTCATACCGACCCCAAAGCTTTGGGTTATGGTGAGGATGATGGGAAATATATGAAGGGCTATGAGAAAGATGGTTTTGTGGGAATGCGGACTGCAACAGGTGAGTTGATTGCTAATCAGGTGCAAACACAGTTTCAAATGATTGATGATTTCCCCTTTGACTTATCACAAATTGTAACACGTGATGATAAACAAATTCAGACCGTAGGGCATCATTGGCCAGCATCCAACCCTTTGCCAAAAACAACTCGCGATAAGATGGAACGTGTGGGTACTTGCATGGCATGTCATCAGGATATACCTAATGGAAGCATGCCAATTTCAGTTTTAACTGGGGCTGCCGAAAAGCTTGGAATGAAACCGCTAAGCGATGAGGAGCATGCTAAATTGATTAACCGTGATATAAATTTGGCTGCTTGGATTCAAGTATTAGCACCATTTCTTATTGGCTTGTTAATACTTATTCTCGTGATTCGTGGGTATAGAATACGAAAAAGGTATAACCGGAATACGTATCAGCGGTAGCAGGTTAAAGTAGAAAGGTTAAAGTGAAAAGGCTAAAGTAGAAAGGCTAATGTGGAATTATTAAAAAGCCTCACTAAAGCCAAAGAAGAAAGTAAAAGTATTCTGCCCAAAGCCCATGTCGAATCGAAGATTAGTCTTATGCACTTTATCTACCATTAGTCGTAGACCGCCACCGGCAGTCATATGAATATTATCTTTATTGAAGTCAGCATAAGTAGGGCCTACCTGGCCTGCACTCACAAAAGCAGTTGCTCCTAAAATCCAAAACAAATGTCTTCGTATTTCAAACTGACCGTCAATAAGTACTTTATCACGATATTGTCCTTCGTAATATCCTCGCATTCGGTACGATCCACCCATCATTGCTACAGAATATATAGGGATATCACCAAAATTTGATTCGGTAAATACCTGATAAGCAAAGGTGAATTTTCCAACGGGATGATATTTCCTAATATCAAATCGGTAGCGATTGAAAACAAAATCACTTCCAAATGCCTTGGAGTAAAACTCCGCATCAAACTGAATAAACATTCCTTTTGTCGAATTGTAAATATTGTCCCTTGTATCGTAGGCTACAATTCCACCAAAACCCGAGTTCAGTCCTCCATCGTAACCCCTATATGCCTCTGCATGATGCAGACTGTCGATAGTATATTTAATATCAAAAACGTTATAGTAATTGTATTTTGCCCCTATAAAAAAGTTTGGTAGAACCATTCTTTTGTAATTAAGCCGAATGTCTAAGAAGCTTTTTGTTACTAAAGCGGAAGTTTCTGGATCAATGTCGTTTCCTACACCCCAGAATTGCCGAGGAAATTTTTCCAATCCAAACACAAACTCTCCAATATTTTTATTTTCATTCCAGTGAAAGTTAGCGGCGACATCAAGATACATTTGCCCATTGAAGGAAAAACCTACAATTTCGCTTACAGAAGAAGCCTTAGAGATTGTGTCTTTTTTGTTCAGGTCAAAAGCATTAAATTTTGCTAAACCAAATACCCAACTTGTTTCGGTGCTATATGAGATAATTGGTGCAGGTGAATACTGCATCACTCGATAAACTTTATCGTTAACTCGAATAATATCTTTTACTAGACTATCCCGCTTGGGGTGGCTTTTATGTGTACTGTCTTTACTAACCTTATTGCTTTCTTGAGCGTTAGTTGAGATTGAGATTGACAGAATTAAAAGAATTGTAAAAAGTAATTTCAACTTACTGTTTTTTTATTTTGTCAAAGATAGGATTATTTGTGTAATTCATATTAGCGTTATTCCTCAATTGTTCTTTCGTTAATATGCAAAATAATATTTTGTAAACTTAGGTTAATAATAGAGCTAAATGATGCCTATAAGTAAACGAGGTCCAAATTACAATGCAATTTGGACCTCGTAATTAAATATTATTGAGCGTATTGTTAAACCGCCTTCTTACCCATAAATGTTTTCATGAATAAGTCAACGAAGATGCCAACAGCACCACCAATCATCATGGTATCAGGTAGAATTCTAAACCACATCCATCCGTCCATTGCATCTAGAGCTTCACGTGTTCGTGTGAAATAGTAACCCATTTCAGCAGCAGCTCTTGTTTGCTCCAAACCAATAATCATTGTTGGTAGTGAGAATAGTAACACTCCGATTGTTAATGACCAGAAAGCCAGCTTACTTAGTTTGTCATTCCAAATATATCCATTGGCCAATGCATTGGCTCTTGAGGTCATATATAAGAATGCAATAGAAACATAACCAAATGCACCAAGTAATGCAGTATGTCCGTGAGGCATAATTAAGTATGTACCATGAGAGTAGTATGATATAGTAGGTGTATTAATTATCATTCCAAACACTCCTGCTCCGATAAAGTTTAGTACAACCGATCCAGTAATCCACATAAATGGAGTGGTAAATTGATTGACCTCTCCACCATTTGCACGTTTTTCTCGATAGTTTTTCCATGCCTCAACCACCATTAAGGCGAGAGGTAGTGGTTCCATGGCTGAGAATATTCCCCCAATGGCAATCCAATACTCATCAAGTCCTTGCCACCAATAATGGTGTCCAACGCCTAATGTTCCTGCTAGCATCATTAAGAAAAGTTCGAAGAACATGATTCTTTCTGCTACTTTTTGTGAAACAAGTCCTAAAGAAACACTAAAGAATGCGATAGTACCTGCAGCAAATAATTCGAATGTTAACTCAACCCAAAGGTGAATTACCCACCAACGGTAATAATCATCAACAGTAAAGTTAGGCTCAATTTTATGTAGAGGCATCATGCCTGCAATATATAGTGTTGCAATACCAAATGCAGACCATATAATAGTTCCAACAATTGGGTTGTTAGTGGACGCCTTCTTAATCAAACTAATGATTAGCAAGAACCAGAACACCAATCCAATAAGAAGTCCGATATCCCATACACGACCTAAGTTTAATAACTCACGCCCCTCATTTCCTAACCAGAACCAAGTTTCACGCATTTGACCAGTAGCACCCATATAAAGGCCTACCATAGAACCAACGGCAACTATAAGTAGTGCAATCCAAAGAATATCTACGAGCCATGGAAATTTATGATCTTTATTGGCAATCCAAGGTGCAATTAACAATCCACCAACTAACCAACCCACAGCAACCCATAGTATAGCTATTTGAGTGTGCATTGAGCGTATTACGTTAAATGGTAACCAAGATTGTGAGAAAATAAAATCTTCGGTTGGACTCGCATAAAGGTGAGCTAGGTAAGCTCCTAAAAACACCTGTACTACAAATAGTAGTGATACGATAGGTACGTACTTCAGAAGTTTCTTTTGAGAAGGAAACATCTTAGTAATCGTCATTGCAGGTTGCAAATCTTCTGCTTTGTCTTTTTTGAGTAAATACTCATAAGTTAAAAATACCACGACAATGGATAGTACCCATAATAATAAGAACTCCCATAATGATACAATATGATTATTGTATGAAGTGTCTTGATCAACCAATGGCTCAGGAGGCCAGTTGTTTGACCATGTTCTTTCAGAGTTTGTGCCTTCAGTTCCAGGACGAATAGAAGAAGCAACCATTTGCGACCAGTCTACAAAAGCAGCAATTTTTACTGCCTCTTCAGGACGAATAACACCACCAGGAAAAGCTCTATTTTTATCGCCTTCAACAAGCATTTTAGTAAGGTGAATTACGTTTTTCTTATATGCTTCAGCCGAAGCATCAGTATAAGTAACCCCTTCTTCCAATAGCTTTGTTTGCTGATGAAAGTCTTGTTTTACACGCTCTTTAATAAAACCTCGCTCCATATCGTCGAGTTCCTTTTCCGATTTAGAATAAACCTCTTGAGCATAAAACTCATAAAGATAAACCGCTCGGTGGTGGAAAAACTCAGTGGAGAAGTCTGGACCCATATAGGCTCCCATTCCTAGCATAGAACCCCAGTCCATAAGGTCAAATTGCTGGAAATACCCTTTACCTTCAACTACATCGTCGTAGGTGTAAAGTACTTCGCCTGATACCGATTTCACCTCTTTGGCTATCGGCGGAACTTCTTTCTGGAGGTTGGCAGTGAAATAAATCAAAGCCGTTACCATAAAGATAGCTATGAACCAGAAACTCGTATAGAGTCCTTTTTTGCTCATAAACTTGTCAAGTAATGTTTGTTTCATATAGTTTTTGTTTTTTTTGCGGTGATATGTAACGCCATTTAATCATCCACTTGTTTATTAAAAAATCTATGTTTAGCGTTTTATAATTCTATTTGTTTGTTAATAATTATTTTTGTTTAATATATTATATAATACCTCCATGTGGTATATATATTCAAAAAAGTTAAAACTTTAGCACATTTGTGCTTTTAAGCTCAGATATTGTTGTTGTAGAAAGGAAATGTATTAACTGTTCTTTAATGGGTGCATAATTTTCGTGCAAACTACATGGATTACTATCGCTACAGTCACCAAATCCCATTATACAGCCCTCGTATCTATCCATTCCTTCCACAGCATCAATCACTTGTGATATATGTATAGTGTTCGCATTTTTAGCAAAAATATAACCTCCATCACGACCCTTCAAGCTTTTAATAAAACCATTTTTAGAAAGGTCAGTCATCAATCTCCGTAAATATTTATCGGGCACATTTAAAGTGTCTATTAAATACTTGGCAGAAAACACCTGCATATCAGAGTTTATCATAAAACTCAATATTCTAAGTGCATATTCCGATGTTTTTGAAAGTCTCATATGTTTTAATATACTACCACCATATAGTAATTTGATGCAAAAGTAATTAATTATTTTAAATAAACAATTAATTTAGAATAATTCTACATAATATTATGAACTAAAAAAAAGGCATTATCATATTTGATAATGCCTTAATTAAAATTGATATTGTTTATTATAAGCCTAAAACATCAGCACCTTGAGTGTAGTATATGTCTTTTGGAATACTAGCATCGGTTAAACGTTGTAAATCGGCTTTAAGTTGAGGTCCGATAACGCTCCATTTTTCAACATAAGTTTTTGCTGCTTCGTAATCACCATTACCTTGCAGTCCAATTATATCAATAGTAAGAGCTTTTGAAGCTTCTTGCATTTTCACGAAATCTACAGTATAAGTTCCATCTTCGCCACGCGAGAAAGCACCCTTTTCAAGAAAATAATTAAAGCGTATCATATTCGCTTTTCCATGTGCGCTTGCAGCGCCAAATCGGATAGAGCGAAAAATACTAGCCATAAATGTTACATAATTGTCATTTAAATCTGTTCCTGGCAATTCGCCCATTTCATATAGCTTAGTAACAAGATATAGTCCTAATATATCAGCCTTTCCTTCTTCGAGTGCTGAGTATTGTTCTTTAAGGGCAACACGACAAGTGCTTTTCCCATCAATAGTATTTTTTACACCCATTGCATGTGAAACTTCATGAAACATGGTGTTGGCAAAAAAGGCTTCGAACTTAATGTGCTTTCGCTGGCTTTCAGTAATTAATACATTTGAAATAGGAACAAGAATCTGGTCAAATTTTGCTTTCATAGCATTTTTTAATTGTAGCTTGCGTGAACCTTTTTCTTTTTGAACAACTTCATCATTCGGAAGGTTAATTGCTATGGTTTTGCTTCCTGCATTACAATCACCAGCGTAAAATACCACATCATATGCATTTAAGTCGACATCTGACCCTGGAACATCCTTTTTATACCTTTCGTCAACAGGTAAGTCCTTTTGCATTTGAGGTAAAAACTTTGCAAATCGTGTTAATTTATTACTCCACTCCACATCTTTGATAAGGATAAACGATTCGTGGGCCGCTTTATAACCATAAAGGTGGTCTTCGTAATTTTCAATAGGACCAACAACGAAATCAATATTTGATGATTTCATTTCCATCCATGCCATGTCCGATTCGCGATAATCATCAGTACGGAATGCAGTAGCTCTAAGACTTAAGTATTTTTTTAATCCTTCATTATCAGCTAATTCAGATGCCTTCTCTAAAAGTAAGGCTGCTTCTTCAATTTGAGATGCAAAGGCCTCATGATACCAAACTACTTTAAGTTTGCCATTCTCGTCGCGGCGAATCAAAGTATATAAACTCTTTTTGTTGGGGTCTTCCAATGCTTCAAATTCCTCTTTGTTCATATCAACAGGATAAAAATTTGCTCCTAAAGGCTTTTCATCAAAACCCTTGATGAAGGCTTTATTATTGTTTAAGCGATCCCATGGGCCATAATTAATCTTAGCAAATAACCTTAATTGGTCATCATCAATATTGTTTAGTAATTCATCTCGATTGCCATAAGCTTCTTGCCAAAAAATATCTTCCATTATAGCTGCAGCTTGAAACATAAGTTTCAAAACGGCTTTTTCATTAACTGATAAATGCGAAATATCAGTTGAAAGCTTAACGTTTACAAATACGTTAATATCGGTGCTGTCAACAACTTGGTGTGTGTTAACTGTCACTTCCTCTTTTTTGTTTTCCGTTTCTGCTGACTTCATATTATCACACGAAACTAAAAAACCAAGACCAAGTGTTAATCCAAAAAATAGTATTGCTCTTTTCATTTTGATTGTTTTGTTAATTAATAATGTATTAAGTGGCAAATGTACATGATTTATTTTCAATATATACTATTTAGGTCGACCTCTATACGACAAAAAATCTCGTTTGTATAAATACAAAAAGGAGCTATAAATAGCCCCTCTGTTTTATTGAATTTATAATTACTATTTAAGAAATATTAACTTGATAAATGAGGTTTTCAACAGCAGGTTCCATCTTTATGCGAGAATCAATCCCTACCTTCTGAATATTCAAAACTGCTTTTTGTGCATTTAAACGCACAAACTCGTCTGGGTCATTTTCAACAATAAATTCGAGAGATTCGAGAGCAATAGCATCGCCAAAAGCTCCTAAACATAAAACAGAAGCTTTTCTGATTTCAGAATCATTACTACTTAACGCATCAATTAAACGTGAAACATCCCTTTTTTCACACCACCTTTGAATTTTAGGAATAGTAAAATATCTCATATATGGGTATTTTGTTTTTTTATCGAAAGCAAATATACGCAAGAATAGTCATATCACAGTAGGTAATTTGCCCAAAAGTTGAGATTATTATGTAAAGCAAAGAAATACAGTGTGATACGGGCTTGAATATATAATCATCAATTTGCACGGTTGAAAGTTTAAGTATAATGTTCAATTTCAAGGATAATTATTTCATGATTTTTAGATTCTTTTAAGCTGAAATGGAGATAATTATGTTGAATTCAATAAAGGCAGAGTATGTTTTTTATTTTTTTTCAGCCTAATAATAATTGGTAAATATTTTTTTTATAGTATTTTTACATCTTTAAACTAAGAGAGGGATTGCTGTATCCTAAACGAATATGACTGATATGGTGTAGAATACAGCCATTTCTTTTTACGAAATGTAAAAACAAACTTTATGATTAAAAAGATTCTAATTGCTAATCGTGGTGAAATTGCCATACGTGTGATGTACACATGTCGTGAGATGGGTATTAAGAGTGTCGCAGTATTTTCTGAGGCCGACCGTAATTCTCAGCACGTCCGATTAGCCGATGAAGCGTATTTTATTGGCCCTGCTGCTTCGGCAGAGAGTTATTTGGTGATTGATAAAATCATTGATGCAGCCAAGAAATCAGGTGCTGATGCCATACATCCAGGTTATGGTTTTCTTAGTGAGAATGCCGAATTTTCGGATCGCTGTAAAACGGAAGGAATTACTTTTATCGGACCTACATCAGAAGTTATTTCTGTAATGGGAGATAAGATTTCGGCACGTAAAAAGATGATTGCAGCAGGTGTTGAGGTGGTGCCTGGAACGAAAGAAAATCTCGAGTCTGATGAAGACGCCTTGCGTGTTGTTAAGGAAGTTGGACTTCCAGTAATGATTAAAGCTTCTGCTGGTGGTGGTGGTAAAGGAATGCGTTTGGTACGTAAAGAAGAAGATATTATCTCCGGTGTGCGTGCTGCAAAAAGTGAAGCACTAGCAGGCTTTGGTGATGATACTGTTTATGTGGAGAAATTTGTAGAAAATCCTCACCACATCGAGTTTCAAGTGCTAGGCGATTCTCATGGCAATGCAATTCACTTATTTGAGCGTGAGTGTTCGGTTCAACGACGTCACCAAAAAGTAATTGAGGAAACTCCATCTCCATTGATGACTCCTGAGCTACGTGCCAAAATGGGCAAGCAAGCAGTAATGGCAGCACAAGCTGTTGATTATGTGGGTGCTGGAACAGTTGAGTTTCTTGTGGATGATGATTTGAATTATTATTTCTTGGAAATGAATACTCGTTTGCAGGTAGAGCACCCTATTACTGAGCAGGTTACACGTGTAGATTTAGTGCGCCAACAGATTCAAATTGCTGGAGGCATGGCCATTGAGTATAAGCAGGAAGAGCTTTACCAGCAAGGTCACTCCATCGAGGCTCGTATTTATGCTGAGGATCCTTGCACTAACTTTATGCCTAGTCCGGGTTTAGTAAAAAATCATACAGCACCCCAAGGTCCTGGAGTTCGTGTTGATGGATATGTTTATAGTAACTATGAAATTCCTATTCATTACGATCCTATGATCTCAAAATTAATTATCACAGGAAAGAATAGAGAGCAAGCAATTGCAAGAATGAAACGCGCACTTTATAGCTATAAAATTAGCGGTGTTCGTACAAATATTCGATTCTTAAATCGTATTCTTGAAACTGATTCCTTTGTTTCAGGTAATTATAATACGCAGTTTATTGATGAGAATATAGATTTCTTAATCCAAAAAGAAACCCCTGCCGATTCACATGATAAATTAGCAATTGCGGCTAGCTTTATTCATTATATGAAGAATAATGTGGTTGTGAAAGCTGAAAATGGAAATGATGCTGATTGCGAAGAAACGAGTAAGTGGAAAGCATTTGGTAAACGTCAAAGTTCATTACGTTTGTAAAGCTCCTTAAATTAATTTGAAATTATTGAATATGAAACATTTAAAAGTAGATATAAAAATTGGGGATAAAGTTTCGCAGGTTGAGCTTATTGAGCAAAATGGAAATAGTATCACCATTAGTATTGATGGAGAAATCCTTGAAGCTGACGTGCAAAACATAACACCTAATATATACTCATTTCTTCACGATAATAAATCTATTGACGTAGAAGTACAAGATGGAAATAAGAATAAAGATTATATTGTGAATACCATGATGAGGGTGTTTGAAACCACGGTTATCGATGCTGAAGCAAAATATCAAATGGCTAGAGGTAAAGGTGGTGGAACGGATGATGAAAATGCTATCTCGTCGCCAATGCCTGGTAAAGTGGTGAAAATTCTTGTGAAAGAAGGTGATGAAGTAAAGTCGGGTGAAACCGTTGTTATCATTTCGGCCATGAAGATGGAAAGTGAGTATAAAGTAAAGCAAGACCGTAAAATTATTGAGGTTTGTGTAAAGGAAGGTGATAATATTATTGGTGGTCAGCCTTTAATTATTGTTGAATAGTAAACTAAGAAATTATAGATCATGAATAATGAAATAAAATATAAGCAGTTTGAAGAAAAAAGTAATCAAGCTGAATTAGGTGGAGGCCAAGCTCGTGTCGAGAAACAACATGCTGCAGGCAGATTGACTGCACGTGAGCGTATAGATTTATTAGTTGACGCAGATACTTTTGTGGAATTTGATAAATTTGTGATTCACCATTCTACTAATTTTGGAATGGAGAAAACCAAATTTATGGGCGATGGTGTGGTTTCAGGATATGGAAAAATTGACGGCCGTATTGTGTATTTGTATGCTCAAGACTTTACCGTTTTTGGAGGTTCTTTAAGCCGTACTAATGCCAATAAAATAATTAAAGTAAGTAAGCTGGCCATGAAGAATGGTGCGCCAATCATTGGGTTAAATGACTCAGGTGGAGCACGTATTCAAGAGGGCGTACAAAGCTTGGCAGGATATGCCGATATCTTTTGGTTGAATACAAAGTCATCAGGTGTGGTTCCTCAAATTTCTGCAATATTAGGCCCTTGTGCTGGTGGTGCAGTATATTCCCCAGCTCTTACCGATTTTATCTTTATGGTAAAAGATACAAGCTATATGTTTGTAACTGGTCCCGACGTGGTAAAATCAGTAACTAATGAAGAGGTAACTAAAAAAGAATTGGGTGGCGCGGTAACCCATAATACCAAAAGTGGTGTGGCTCATTTTATGAATGAGGACGACGAAAGTAGTATTATGGCTATTCGTGAGTTGATGGCTTTCTTGCCTTCAAATAATATGGACGACGCTCCTCGTATTCCTAATAACGACCCCATTGACCGTACAGACGAAAAGCTGAACTCTTTGGTTCCTGCTGATCCAAATAAACCCTACGATATTAAAGAATTGATAGAGTCGGTTGTTGACAACCATTATTTCTACGAAGTGCAGGAGCATTATGCTCAGAATATTGTAATTGGTTATGGTCGTATGGATGGTCGTACTGTTGGATTTGTAGCAAATCAACCTGCTTTTTATGCCGGAGTTTTGGATATTGATTCTTCCATAAAATCAGCTCGATTTGTTCGTTTCTGCGATGCATTTAATATCCCATTGGTGGTATTTGAAGATGTGCCTGGTTTCTTACCTGGCACGGTTCAGGAGTATGGTGGTATTATTAAGCATGGAGCAAAATTGCTTTACGCTTTTGCTGAAGCAACGGTTCCAAAAATTACTTTGATTACTCGTAAAGCATATGGTGGAGCTTATTGTGTGATGAACTCCAAGCAGATTGGTGCCGATGTAAACATGGCTTACCCAGGTGCTGAAATTGCTGTGATGGGTGCTGCTGGTGCAGTAAACATCCTTTATCGAAATATCGAAGGTGAAGAATTAACCAAAACGGTAAATGAATATACAGATGCCTTTGCAAATCCGTATAAAGCTGCTGAAATGGGTTATATCGATGAGATTATTATGCCATCGGAAACTCGTATAAAGTTGATTCAAGCATTGGAGATGACTGCCAATAAGAGTGAGCAGAATCCTCCTAAGAAGCATGGTAATATTCCTTTGTAAATGATCGCCAGAAAACGCCAAGATCTTCCTTGGACTTGACGGTTTTGGACAATTATTAGAAAATATTATAACGAGAGTTTCGCTGATTGCGGGGCTCTCGTTTTTTTGTATCTTTGGTCAAAGTTGAAATTCATAAATTGAGAATTATGAAAAACAATATAGTATATCTTCGTATTGTAGTTTTAGTATTCATGATTCTGGGTATTGGATCTTCATTGAAGGCACAAAATGACATTTTTATATTTGACTTGAGCCTAACTCCCAGTTGGGGAGATACCGTATGTGGAACTGGGACAACTGAAGTGTCAATTCATTTTACAAATACTGGAAATACAGTTGTTGATAGCCTATATTTTAGATTTGAGACAAAATATAACATATTACTATCTGAAAGCTATTTAGATTCTATTTATCCAGGTGATACTATTGTGTTAGATTATGATTCGGTATTTATGTTTATAGGGCCTCATGATTATAGTATGTTATACTTCCTTGCTGGTGTTGTAGATACGAATCGGGTTGATACTATTTTCATAGGCATAAACTGTCTCCCTGGATTTAATAATATTTCGAATGAATTAAAACAAATCACTATTTACCCAAATCCAGCAATATCTCAACTTAATCTTGATATTGAAGAGTTTACTTCCAATGAATTGGGAATTTTAGCAGTCTTTAATAGCCTTGGTCAAGAGATAGAATCCATCCATATTCCCAAAGGAATGAAAACTACTTCCATAAATATTGATGATTATTCAAAGGGGGTTTATTTTATCCGCCTACAAAAAAAGCAGCAAGTAATTGCTGTTGGAAAATTTGTGAAGGAATAGATTGTTTGTCATGCTTCGGTACAATTTGCGAAGGGCAAATCACTCAGTATGACGGGCAGGTACAATTTGCGAAGGGCAAATCACTCAGTATGACAAATCGGTACAATGCCTTGAAGGTGTATTAATCAGGGTGACAAGCTCGCTGTAAAAATCCGTGAATTAATTCATCTGACTTTTCTTCCGATAAGCAGGTTTGTGCTTAAAACACCTATCTTTACCATCGAAAAAAAAACACAATAATGGTATTTATCACAGGGGGAACAGGCTTGGTTGGGGCGCATCTTATATTCGACTTAGTGCAAAAAGGAACGAAAGTACGAGCATTAAAGCGCAGTACTTCAAATCTTGCTGTTGTGGAAAAAGTATTCCATTATTATTCTGAGAATGCAGATGAATTACTCCAACAGATCGAGTGGATTGAAGGAGATATACTGGATTTTTATCTTTTGGATGAATTGATTCAAGAAGATGAGGAGGTTTATCATGCGGCTGCTTTTGTGAGTTTTAATCCTGAAGATCATGATCAAATTCGACAAATTAATGTGGAGGGAACCCATAATATTGTGAATGCATGCATTAAGAATAAAGTGCGTAAACTTTGCTATGTGAGCTCCATTGCGGCATTGGGGAGAGGTGAAGGTGGTAAGTCAACCTCTGAGGAAGATTATCGTGATGCCACCTATAAAAGCTCGGTTTATTCGCAGTCGAAATTCGATGCTGAGCAGGAAGTTTGGCGAGGAATCGCCGAAGGCCTAAATGCGGTGATGGTAAATCCTGCGGTGATTATTGGCCCTGGTGATTGGAATAAAGGAAGTTCCCAGTTGATTCAAACGGTGTATAAGGGTTTGAAGTTTTATACCAAAGGTACCAACGGTTATGTGGATGTGCGCGATGTAAGTAAAGCAATGATTCAATTGATGGAAAGTGAGATTATCGCACAACGCTATGTGCTTTCGTCCGAGGACTGGAGCTATAAGCAGCTATTTGATAGTATTGCTAAGGCGTTGAATGTAAAGTCTCCACCTTATTATGCAGGACCCGCTTTAAGTGGAGTCGCTTGGCGTACATTAAAAGTATTGAGTCTTTTTACTGGAAAAAGACCCCTGATTACCAAAGAGACAGCGCATAATGCCAATAGTTTTTATAGCTATTCTTCGAAGAAGATAATTAAGGAATTAGACTTCGAGTTTATTCCTTTGGCTAAAAGTATTGAAGATACTTGTTGGCTTTTCATGAAAACATAGGGCTAAAATTGTTTGGAGTTTTGTGTTTTTTGTTATAAAACCAATTATCTTTATCTTTTCAAAACCATATAAAAAAATATAAAATGGCTACATGGAAATCGTTTGAGGATATTGAAGTATGGCATCTTGCAAGAGAGTTCTGCAAAGATATTTTTCGAGTAATCAACTATGATGAATTAAAAAAAGATTTTCGATTAAAAGATCAAATCAATGGGTCGTCAGGAAGTATAATGGATAATATTGCTGAAGGATACGGCCGTGGGGGGAATAAAGAGTTTATTCAATTTTTAAGTATCTCCAAGGCTAGTGCAGCAGAGTCTCGATCTCAATTATATCGAATATTTGATAGAGGTTACATAAGTGAGGAAGAATTTATACTCTTAAAAGATAAAACTATTGAAATTGCGAATAAAATAGGAGGTCTCATCAGTTATTTAAAAAAGTCAGAATATCGAGGAGTTAAATATAAATAATTTAACCAACCCCAAACAAAGAACACAAAACACAAAAACCAAACAAAGAACAATAAAACCATGAACAAAATCATAATTACCAAAAAATCGGGAGAGAAAGTCCCATTCGACGAGTCCAAGCTACGAAACTCATTGGAGCGTTCAGGAGCAGGTAAGGATGATATTGAAAAAGTATTGGCGGTATTGGATGGACAGCTTGTTGATGGAATGTCGACACACAAAATCTACCAAAAAGCTTATGATTTACTAAAGATAAAATCTAGAAAGGTTGCAGGACGATATCGACTTAAAAAGGCGATGATGGAACTGGGGCCTACGGGTTATCCCTTTGAGCGATTTGTGGGAAAGCTAATAGAATTTCAAGGTTTTGATACTGAGGTTGGCGTTATTGTAAAAGGCAAATGTGTGAAACATGAAGTGGATGTGGTGGCAGAAAGTGAGGCTAAAAGGATTATTGTGGAATGTAAATTTCACCGACAAGGAAATCGTAAAAGTGATGTTAAAGTGGCTATGTATATCCGTTCTCGATTTACCGATATTGAAAACGCTTGGAAGGAAGAAGGAAAGCTTGACCATCAAGAGTTGGAAGGCTGGCTAGTTACCAATACTCGGTTTACTGAAGACGCTTTAACCTATGGCAAATGTGCTGGACTAAAACTTATCTCCTGGGATTATCCCGAAATTGGGAGTTTACGACAGCGGATTGACCATGCTGGACTGCATCCGATTACCAGTTTACACACCATGTCCAAAAGAGAGAAGCAATATATTTTGGATGAGGGGCTCGTTCTTTGCAAAGAGCTTAGCGAAGAGGTGCTGTTTAAGTATGGGTTAAGAGCATCAAAGGTCCATAAAATTATGGAAGAAGCAAATAGTCTTATCTCAAATAATTAAAGGAATATCATAGCATACAATCAATAGATCATCGAAACCATGGTAAAAGCAAAAAAACATTTAGGGCAGCATTTTCTTACCGACTTAAATATTGCCAAGAAAATAGCTGATACACTTTCTGATAAAACAGAAACAGTTTTAGAAATTGGTCCTGGAACTGGAGTTCTGACTAAATTTTTGAAGGAGGTTCCCAATAGAAAACTTTTTGTAGCAGAGGTTGATCAAGAGTCGGTTAATTATTTGGTTGAACATAAAATTGTAGAAGAGGATTTTATTCTGGGCGATTTTCTAAAGCTAGATGTGAAAGAAGTTTTTAGTGGGGATTTCGCCATTATTGGTAATTTCCCCTATAATATTTCCAGTCAGATCGTATTTAAGGCCATCGACTATCGTGATCAGGTAAGCGAGTTTGCAGGCATGTTTCAAAAGGAAGTTGCAGAACGAATAGGAGCAGGTCCAGGAAGCAAGACTTACGGAATAATAAGCGTAATGACTCAAGCTTATTTTGATGTGGAGTATTTGTTTACGGTAAACGAAAATGTATTTTACCCACCACCAAAGGTAAAATCTGGCGTTATTCACATGAAGCGAAGAGAAAAGCTTCATTTAGATTGTGATGAGGTGCTATTCAAGCGGATTGTGAAAACCAGTTTTGGAATGCGACGTAAAATGCTCCGTAAAAGTTTGAAGAGCATATTCAATAAACCAGAGATTTTAAGTCAAGAGATATTTATGAAACGCCCCGAACAACTTAGTGTGGAGGAGTTTGTGGGGATTACTAATTTATTGGGGGATTAGATTTATCTGGTTTTTAGTGTGCGCTAGCCAAAAAAACCAGCACAATGCACTATGGAGGATGCTTATTGGCAATAGTTATGCTTATATACCGACTTAAAACAAAGGTTTTATTTCTTTTTTTATAATTTTATTAATCACACCTCTCTTAGTATTAAAATCCCAACTCATTAATGTATTTACTTCTTTTGTAGTTTTTATAATCTTATCATTCATAGGGTCAATAAATTGCGCGCTACCAAAAGCATCGCCTATTACTGTAAATCTGATATAAAATTTTAAAATAAAATCAGCCTCTTCTTTGTTTTTTGTAATTATCCAATATCCCCATATTCCAATTGCATTTGTTGCATGGATAATTGCATTTGCATTTTCAGATTCAATATAGACCTTATTGTTTCTTTTTGTTAAATTTTTAAATATTACAGTATCTTCTAATTCATGGGCAGAATTTTCCTCTTTTTTTGAGCTGATAAATACCTCTGTTTCTCCATTATGATATGTAATACTGATTATTTCTTTTTTGTTTAGTAAATATGTGGGCCCATTAATATTACTGTATTTTTTATACTTGACATCTTCTTTATTTATCTCTATAACTTTCGCAATTACTACTTTACCAGATATATGTCTAATTGTGTCTTGACTATATACATAGGTAGTCATAATTAAAAATAATATTGTCATTATTTCTTTCATAAGATATTATTATTTGTTAAATTAAAGTTCAATCCCATTTTTCAAATTACTATGTTTATTTATTGCTACTATTTTCATTTTCTTACTATTTATCCTTATCAGTAAGTCGTTCTCTAATTCTTGATGGTTATGGTCCTGTTACGTAAAAATGGAATTTGTCCGTATTAACAATTGAATCACTTGTTAAAATCGCCAAATCAATCAATGAGTAATTTATTGTATAATATCCTTCTTGTAATTGTCCTAATGAAACGGTATCCAATTTTAGGTAGCACGGTGCTGCAATTCGACTATCAGAATATCTTTTGTATTCAATGTTATTTTCATCAATAATCGCTAGTCGCAATATATCACATGAAAGTATTTCTTCAATAATAATAATCTCATCATGAACCGTAGGGTTTTTTGGAAGTATAATTATTCCATTATATAATTCAATAGAATCACTTTTATTCTTCTCACAGCTTTGAAATAGTATTCCAATAAGCATGAGAATTATTGCATACATTAATTTTGTTTTCATAACCATTGTTTTTTATCCCACTCCTTGAATTACATAAAGTTTCCAATCATTCTTAAACTTTTTAAATCTGAAAATAATACCAGACTCATATTTAAATCCATCTATCATTGTTTCCCATCCAACACTAACTAATAATTCTACAGTCCCATTATCATGATTGTAAACTTCAATATTTTTAAAGCTTTGCTCTTTCAGATTTTCAATCAAATCATTGGCAAATAGCTTGCCATAATTGTCAAAGAAGTCTTGTTTTGTCCATAAACGATCAACTTTGTTTAATTCCATCATAAACCCCCATTCACCTTGTAGCGGAAAGTGAATTATTTTTTCGAGTTTATCTTTATCATTGTCAATTATTGGATTTACGCATTCATTCCAAAATTTCTTTAATTCAGTCGAGTCAATAGTCGGTTGCCCAATGACATTTAAAGTCAATAAACTAATTATAAATATCAATATGTATTTAAACTGTTTCATGCTCATTTCAATGATTACCAACGATTAATGTATGGTGTCGTAGTATCCCACAGGGTGCTATGCACTATACATATTGTATGTTGTTGTTATTTTTCAAAATTTAATAATGTTTCTCTTATTGAATCTCGCTGTTTCTTATTAACGTTAACTTCATCTGCGTAGCTATTCCAATTTTGCACCTTAGTATTAATTTCAGAAATAATTTTCGCTGGTTTTTTAATATTCATTGCCTTGGCAAAGTTTATCAAATCATCTTTTTCAATTCCTTTTCTTTTTCCATTAATACTTAAAGCGTGTTGACTCACCCATACACTATCAGGTCTATAGGCATGGCAAATGTCATATGCTGGGGATAATTCCCAATTACCTCCCTCTTTAAGTCGAAAAGCAAAATTCTTAGTATGATCATCACAGTTTCTAGCGATAACATTAAAGACCATTCTACGATACATTTGTTCTGCATCTGGGTACGGTAAACGAAGTAATCTCATGGTTTGGAATAACTGTTCATAACTATAGCTTCTAACTTCTATAAAGTCATAGTGTTGTATTGCACAAAAAGTTTGAATATGGTGTTTAATTGACCCTTTCTCTCTGTCAAATCTTTTTGTCATAAAATGTGCTCTATCATTCTCTTTCAATAATTCAGATTCCATCATGTTTACGCCACAATCTTTTGCCATATTATAATAAGCCATTTCAATTCGTCCATAGCCTTTGCTTTCTCCGAATTGAGCATCACTCACACCGTCTAGTTTTATTAGCCAATGTTCAAACCCTTTTGGTGAATTTGTTTGTCCTGAACGGATCTGTCCTGTTTTTTTATTATATGCAATAATTGCTTTTGGTCTGGCGCCACCTGCTGATGTTCCTATTTTTAAAATCTCCATTACTGCCTGTTGTTCGTCTTCATTTAAGTTCGTCTCAAATGCCTTTCTTTTATCTAACATTCGTTGGGCAATATCTACTAAACTATTGATCTCAACTTGAAAACTTTTTTTGGCTTCTTTTAGTTGAGTAGGTTCGAATTCTATAGCTCCCATTCCTCTTGTACCAATAAAACAAAGTTGTTCTATTGGATTCATACTATTCTCTGGGCGTCCATTTTGTGCTAGCCAAATATTTATTAATTGATTTCCATACTTATCAGGTAATACATCAGCCAATAAACCAGGCAAGCCTTTAAATGTATCATACTCACTGTTTTTGGAAGCTCTTAATTCTGGAAATGAAAATATACTTTGATTTGATTTGATAGGCATCTTTATTGGAGCTAAATCTATGTTGTTAGATTTAAACTTTGGCTCATATTCGAAACTAGCAAGTCCTTGATCCTCATCCCAAGCTACCGCTCCGACAGTTTGCCCCCAAATTTTAACAAATGCTGTTTTTACTTCTACCATTTGCTTTTGTTTTGTTCGTTTATTTCGTTGTTTGTTCGAGCTCTTTGTCTTTTTTGTTTTTCTAGCTTTGCAAGTTTCAAAGGACTTAATTGGGATTGAATTTTAAAGACATTAAGTAGATCAAGTAGATTAAGAGCTCTTAGAATCTGTATTAATGATGTTAATGATATAGGTTCTCCATTTTCAATTTTACTCATAGTCCAGCGATTAATTCCTGCAATCTCAGCAATATTTGCTTGAGTTTTATTTTGAATTAAACGTTGGTGTTTTATGTATTCGCCAATTATGGAAATTATTGACTTATCGCTCATAGATAACCAATTTGTGTTGGTATTTGCCATCTTTAATGCTTTTAATTTTATTTATTGTTGGTTTTTACCAATACAAATATATGAAAATATTTGATATGAATGATACCTATGTTGGTAATTGCTATCAATATATTGTTTTAAATGACTTTGCGTTGGTAATTACTATCATTTAATGAAGTTGAATTGAGTAATATTAACGTATCGTATATGTCTCGTAGCGGTCTTAAATGAACGATTCTTTGCTTAGCCCGCAAAAGCAGCAAAATCGTAATAATCAACCGTTTAACTACTTACCCGCTATGAGATATATATTGTTATGTAAAGTAATTTATTATTCAATTCAAATAATCTGGAACTGAAGAAGTATCAATAAAAATAATTCCATCATACTCGTCTTTTATTATCATTTCTTCATCTGCAAACCCTGAACTTTTGGCAGTAATAGTGTAATACAACCACTCATTTCCTTTTTCGTAAGGATGATTTAATAAATCAATGAATAAGAATTTTTTTCTTGCATGATATAGAATTGTTTCTAAACTATTAGATGTTGTTGGTAATTCAACATCGATAATGCTCCAATCATAGTCGGTTCTAGTCTTGCCTCTTAGCATGTATAATCCAATAGTATATAATTCTTCTCTGTATTTTTCAACAAGCCAATTACCCATATTCTTCGCATTACTATACCACGCTTGATAATCAGGATCGTGCGCAATATGATAATTATGAGCCCAGATAATTATTTTTTTATCAGGGAAAAGTTCTTCTTTTAGAAATGAAATATTTGAAGCCATAGCAGAATCTCTAACATAATACTGCTCTTCCTCATTATTCTCAATAGATGCTATTCTATGATCGATTTCAGCTAATGTTGAATTGATTGATTGTTTGATAAATGCGGGATAGAGTGTTTTTTCATGATAATAACCGACAAGTTGTTCTATATGCTGTTCAATAAATAATATTATGTCTAAATACTTTGACTTTATTGTATCCTCATTTGAAACTAAATAGTTATTGTTGTATATTCCAGTAGTTAAAAAGTAATTATCGAAAATTAATACTTCTGCCGCATATAAAGTGTCTATCTTAGCCAGCATATCATATAAGAAATCAGGTCGTTTATCATAATTATCGCCACTTCTCTGACAATCAAAACCACTTAATATTAATGGATGCTCTGTTGATTGCGTTTGTTTTATGTATTTATATAGTTGCAGAACTTCTTCAGACCCCCAAACAGAGCTAAAAATGGAATTATTTAAGGCCTCTTCATCTGTATAATTATTCAAATTCTCATACGTGTAATAACATTCAAAAAAGCCACTCTCAAATGCGATTACATCAAACCCTAATTCTTCATGGAGGAATTTAATTAACCTGACCTTAATTTGATTATATTCTTTTGTTCCATGACTGCTTTCACCTAGCTGAACTAAACTCTTGTCATTCAGATACTGTTTTAAGCATTTTAGGTCTTCGAAATTTTCAGAGGTCAATGATCTAATGTCTATCCGATTATTTTTATTATTTAACCAGGTGATAAAAGAAATGTCTGTATTTGGAATTAAAGGCTCCTCATGAGTAAAAAGAAGGGAATCAGATAATAGTTCCTCCCAATTATCTATTTCCCAGCAATTTTTTTCAGGTACAACAGGAATAGGTTTGTCTTTCTGACAAGCCTGCATCAATGCTAATAGACAAAAAATTAGTATGTATCTGATTTTGTTGTGTCTCATTTTATTATTTTACATAACATTAGTATATACCTAATTCCGTTTACTGTCGTTTATATCGTTTTTATAATTGTATATCAGTACATTAAAAATTTAACAAATTGTTTGATATTCATAAAAAATAAACGGAACTATTTTTTTTTGGTTTATAAAAATTCTTCTATTTATAGTTTTGCTAAACTACGAAAAAACAAGAACAATAAGGTATCAAATAGGAAAACATTGAAATTGAAATCAGCTTAAATCAGTCTAGACCAGTCTGCCGGTACTAGTCTACAGGCAGGTAGAGGCAAGTCAGTGTCAATTAAATATTTAATGCGAAGTATTAAAGTCTTGATCTAATTAAATATACACCCATTAATGAATCACCAAGTTTAGTTTAGATGCGTTTGCTCTTGAGCGAAGTCGAAGTGTCATCCTTATTCCATTCATTTTTACTACCTTTCCGCCTTCAAACAAAACAAATATAATCATGAAAAAAACACTACTTAGTTTCTTGCTAATTGCCCTATTATCAATTGGTAATACGTTTGCACAAAAGAAAAAAGCAAAGCAAGAAAAAGATAAATACTATGTTAATAGTGGAATGCTAAGCACATTAAAATTTAGAGAAATTGGTCCTGCAATGATTTCGGGTCGTATATCCGATTTGGCAGTTAACCCAAATAATCATTCTGAATATTATGTGGCGGTAGCCTCGGGGGGTGTTTTTAAAACTACCAATAGTGGTGTAACATTCAAGCCAATATTTGATAAGCAAGGCTCATACTCCATTGGTTGTATAAGCATCGACCCCAATAATAGTAATGTGGTTTGGGTGGGAACAGGTGAAAATAACAGTCAGCGCTCAGTAAGCTGGGGCGATGGTATTTATAAAAGCTTGGACGGTGGTAAAAGCTGGAAAAATATGGGGCTCAAAGAGTCGGAGCATATTGGCAAAATCATCATCGATCCAAATAATTCCAATATTGTGTATGTAGCAGCTCAAGGCCCACTTTGGGGTGCTGGTGGCGACCGAGGATTATATAAAACTACTGATGGCGGGCAGAACTGGGAACTGATTCTTGAGATTAGTGAGAATACAGGTGTTTCGGATATTGCCATCGACCCACGTAATACAGCGGTGCTTTATGCCACATCATACCAACGTCGTCGTCATGTGTATACATTGATTAACGGAGGCCCTGAATCAACAATTTACAAATCAGAAGATGCAGGTAAAACTTGGCGTAAAATTGAAAAAGGTTTGCCGGGAGGCGATAAAGGTAGAATAGGAATTGCTCTTTCTCCTGCTAATCCTGATTATTTATATGCCATAGTGGAAGCTGCAGAAGGAAAAGGTGGAACTTATCGCTCAACAGACCGTGGCGAGAGTTGGACTAAAATGAACTCCTATGTTTCGGGCAGCCCACAATATTATCAAGAGCTGATACCTGATCCAAAAGATCCAAATTGCTTTTACTCCATGGATACTTATGCGCGCTATACCCTTGATGGAGGAAAATCTTTTACCAAATTTAGTTATAAAAGTAAGCATGTGGATGATCATGCATTATGGATTGACCCTAATAATACGCAGCATCTATTGAATGGCAGTGATGGTGGTTTATATGAATCTTACGACCGTGGCAAAACATGGGATTATAAAGCCAATTTGCCTTTGAGTCAGTTTTACAGAGTAGCGGTGGACAATGATTTACCCTTTTATAATGTATATGGTGGAACACAAGATAATAACAGTGTTGGCGGACCTTCTCGCACAATCAAGAAGCACGGAATCGTAAATACCGATTGGTATATTACCAATGGTGGTGATGGTTTTGAATCGCAAATAGACCCAACCGATCCCAATACCGTTTATGCACAAGCACAATATGGTTGGATTGTTCGATATAATCGTGCTACAGGAGAGAAAATTGGAATTAAGCCTGTGGAGCCAGATAATGGTGAGGCTTACCGCTGGAATTGGGATGCACCACTTTTGATAAGTCCTCATAATCCCAAGCGTTTATTTTTTGCGGCTAATAAATTATTCAAAAGCGATGATCGTGGAAATTCTTGGGAGGTGATTTCTCCTGATTTAACACGACAACTTAATAGAAATGAACTGAAAGTAATGGGTATAATTCAGAGCCCTGAAGCTGTGGCGAAAAATGCTTCCACTTCTATATATGGTAATATCGTAGCCTTTGACGAATCTCCAAAAAAAGAAGGTTTACTATATGTGGGAACAGATGACGGCCTAATACAAATTAGTGAGGATATGGGTAAGAGCTGGAAAAAGCAAACTAGCGTTGCCGGTGTTCCTGAAACAACTTATGTGAGCTGTCTAAAAGCAAGTTTGCATGATGAGAATGTGGTTTACGCTTCTTTTGAGAATCATAAGAATAATGATTTCAAGCCTTATATTCTAAAGAGTACCAATAAAGGAGGGAGCTGGACTTCCATAGCTGGAAACTTGCCAGACGATGAAGTAGTTTGGAATATTGCAGAAGATCATGAAAATCCGGATTTACTTTTTGTAGGAACAGAGCATGGATTGTTTTTCACCATCGATAATGGAGTCCATTGGACCAAGCTTAGTGCTGGATTACCCAATATTGCCATTCGTGATATCGATATCCAAAGACGTGAGAATGATTTAGTATTGGCCTCATACGGGCGTGGTTTTTATGTGTTGGATGATTATTCGGCATTGCGCGATTTGAAGAAAGTGGAAGATAAAGAAGATTATATTTTTCCCATTCGTCCTTCATTGATGTATAATGAATCAAGCCCATTTGGCTGGCGCAAAAAAGGTCATTTTGGTGATAATTTTTATACAGCAAACAATCCACCAGTAGGAGCGGTTTTTACCTATTATATTGCCGAGGGAATGAAAACCCCTAAGCAAATTCGTAAGAAAGAAGAAGCTAAAAAAATAAAGGCCAATGAAGAGATTTCTTATCCTACATTCGACTACTTTGCCAAAGAAGATAAAGCCCTTAATCCTTATATTTTGTTTACTATTCGTGACGAGCAAGGCAATGTAGTGCGTAAGCTAAAAGCCTCAGCAAGTGCTGGAATGAAGCGTATTGTTTGGGATTTTCGTTATCCTGCAACGGCTGCAATTCGTAGCGGAGGTCGAAAAAATAATTTTGCAAACGAAGGTGGAGGTCTACCCGTAGTGCCGGGCAACTATACTGTAGAAATGGCGAAGGTTTTAGGAAATGAGATTACTTCAATTGGAAATAAGCAAACATTTGTATGTCGCTCGCTTTATAATCAGCGCTTGGCTTCTGATCCAGCAACCCAAAAGTTGAAATTGGAGATGCAGGAATTGAACCGAGTATTTTCGGGTATTACTCAGGAGTTTGGTCAACTTAATAAGCAGTTAAAATTAGTAGCCTTAGCTATTAAATCTACTCCCAATAGTACTTCTGAAATGATGAAAAGCGCATTGGCAATTCAAGTTCAACTGGATTCTATCAATGTATTGCTTTATGGCGATAAGGTACGCAGCAAAAGAAATGCGGCTTCTGCGCCTGGTTTACAATCTCGATTGGGAAATGCCATTTACAATTCGTGGGGAACCCATGAGCCTCCAACGCAAACACAGATTGATGATTTTGAAATAGTACAAAGCCATATGGGGCAAGTGCAAATGGATTTGAAATCGATTAAAGAGGATTTGAAAGATTTGGATGGAGCATTGGATAAGATAAAGGCTGCTTATACCCCGGGCCGGTAGGATGCTTTAGAACGGGGCTTCGACGGTTTCGTTTTATGGATATCGGGGCTTCGACAGGCTCAGCCACCTTGAACTTGTCGAAGGTTGGTGCCTGAGCTTGTCGAAGGCTGGTGCCTGAGCTTGTCGAAGGCGAGCTTGTCGAAGGCCGTTAATTAACAAAAGAAAAAAATGAACAATTTTGAAAAAGAATTAGACAATAGACTAAAAGCCATGCCCTGGCCGGTAGTAATGCCAGCTCAGTTTAATAAGCTGATAAACAAAGGTGTTAATATGGCAATAATTGATGTGCGAGAGCCAGAAGATTGTTGTTTTGAAGATGAGCGGATTGACTGCAAACATATTTACAATGTGCCTTTTAATAGCTTGGTGACAGAGCTTCCGAACTTGGATTTAAGTTCCTACGATTATATATTCACTATTTGTACTGCTGGGCCAAAAGGAGCAGTAGCTGCTAGCATTGCCCGATGGATGGATATGGAAAATGTATTTTTTGTAAAGGGGGGTATTGTGGAGATTGATACGTTTCGATAGAAAAATGCCTTACAAACTATTGCAAAAAAAAATACTATATTTGCGCTAAGTATTGTTTAGGAGTCAATAAGTTTAATAGTTACGAAGTGTAACACAAAAAAATCTAATATGAATACAAAAAATATATTTCTGATATTGGTTGTAGTTATGACTGTGGCTGTGTCTTGTAGTAAAATTGATGAAGAAAAGAAAAGTGAAATCAATTATTTTACTGATGCTATCAATGCAGACCCTTCATTTGTTCTTGAAGAAGCGGGTTACAACATGAAGAATATTGAAGAGCTGTCTGGCGTGCAAGCTAATATTTATACCGAAGGAATAATCGAGTACAGTAAAGATGGTGAAGTGTTAGCATTAGTTAATTATGCGAATGGTAATGACATGCAGGCCTCAGTTGAAATTGATGGTGAAGTCTCTACTATTAGTCTAAAGAGCTCGAGCAAAGGAGTTACTTACTATAAAGTGATTGTAACACCATTGGTAAAAAGTAATAATTGCAATTATGAGATAGTATCAGGAATAATTAAATATTATAAAAATGGTACTAATGTATGGATAGCTACTATCGATTTTGGTGACGGAACCTGTGATGACCGTGCAATTAAGACTACTGCAAAGGGAGATTATACTTTCAAAATTAGCGACTATTTTTAGTAATTTATGACAGCATCGTAAAAAAGGACAGATTTTGCGTCCTTTTTAATATTTTTTAGGTAGAAAAGTTCCCTCATAAACCCATCTGCGTGCATCTGTAGAAAAAAAACGATTGATACACAGCATAAAGAGTTCATGTATTGTAATTATCTGTGGGAATTATTACTCAATATGTTTCTTCATAGCTTTTTCCAAAACACCTTTACCCTTTAGGCCCACCAATCGTTCTACCTCTTTACCATTTCTGAAAATGATAATTGTTGGGATGCTTTTAATTCCTAATTTCTGAGCTACCTTGGGATTCTTCTCAATATCGCATTTACAGATTTTTACTCCATTTGCACTCATCTCGTCTGCTAGCTGACTTACAATAGGACCCTGTATTTTACAGGGCTTGCACCATTCAGCCCAAAAGTCGACCAATGAAAAACCTTTTTGAGTATATACTTTGAAGTTTTTATCATTTAGCTTGATTAACTTATCGCTATCTTGGTGATTCTCATTAAATGATGGGGCAAACATTTTATAACGACGGTACATAAAAATACCTAAAACTACCACCGCCACACTAATTCCTATAATCCAATACATATTTTTATTTTTAATTTTTGCCAAGCGAAAGTACGGAAAGTTTTATCTCTTTTTGCTTGAAAAATTGTCGGTTTTTAAATTTGTTAAAACAAATTGATTTATCCCACCATTACCGATTCATTGGCGTATTGATAGTTTCGGCTTACCACTCGGTGACTCAGTATCATGGCTATAGAAAGCACCCCAACTCTACCAATAAACATGGAGGAGATGATTATCGTTTTTGAAAAGCTAGAAAGCTCAGCGGTAATACCCGTTGAAAGTCCTACGGTGGCAAAAGCGGAAACCTCTTCGAAAACCAATTTCATAAAATCAATATCAGGCTCAGCAATACTTAGTAAAAATATGGAGGTGCTGATAACAGAAAGAGCAAATAGGATAATAGAATAGGCTCTATTCACGATACTATTGGGGATAGTGCGTTTGAAAAATTCAACATAATGTTTGCCTCGTATTGTAGAAATACTGGCTTTAATAGCAATGGCAAAAGTGCTGATTTTGATTCCTCCACCTGTGGAGCCTGATCCTGCCCCGATAAACATCAGAAGCATGAAGAACATTAATACAGGAGTGGAAAGTAAACTTATTTCAACAGTATTGAAACCCGCTGTACGAGTGCTAACCGATTGAAAAAATGCTGTGATAAGTTGGTCGCCTAATCCTTTTCCTTGTAGGGTAGTCCCTTGTTCAAGGAAGAAGAAAACCACTGTTCCTAGCAATAAAAGTATAATGGTCATTCGAACGCTGATACGGGTCATAACGCGAAATTCCTTCCATCGAAATCGAAAACGCTCCCATATTTTTTTTACACCAAATATATCTTGTAATACAAAAAAACCAATTCCTCCAGTAATGATTAATATTGATATAACTAATTGAAATGAAATCATATTCTGCACACCAATTTGGTATAGGTTGTCACTAAAAAGTGAAAACCCGCCATTATTGAAAGCCGAGATGGAATGGAAAATAGAGGAGAATATTTTATCTCCTTTTGTGGCAAATGGAATATTATCCCATGAAAAGTAGAGTAATATACTTCCTACAACCTCGATGTAAATGGTCCATTTGAGAATATTGCGTAGCAAACTTCTTGTGTCGGATAGTTGCTCTGCGCTGAGTAAGTCTTTAAGAATAGATTGATATTTTAGCCCCCCCATTTGTTTCGACATAATGGCGAAAAAAGCTGCAAAAGAAATAATATTTATTCCTCCTAGCTGAATTAGTATCATGATAATTACCTGGCCCTTAAAAGTGAAAAATGTACCTGTATCCACTACGGTTAATCCTGTTACGCAGCTTGCACTCGTGGCTGTAAATAGGGCATCTAAGAAGCCGAGATTGTTATTGTAAGTCATTTCAGGAAGCATCAAAAGGCCAGTGCCTCCAAGTATTAGTATGATGAATGAGAGTGCTAATAATTTGGCTGGACCAATATTTATATTGCCAATGCTTGGAGCAGTACGCCGTAGTTCCCAAATACTAATTAGAAGAAAATAGAGCTGAAAAACTAGTAGGCTATGGTTTTTTACAAAATTTTTTAAGTCTTGAAAAAATAATAAATCATCAAAAAAGATGGGCGCAACTGCATCCACGAAGAAAATAGTTAAAACTATGCCTTCGAGCCATCGTTCACGAATAAAAGCGGCGGGGTGAAAATCATAAAATAGCAGGATTATATAGCGAGCTAAGAAATAGACTAAGCTAGAACGCACCAAAACCATATTGAAATGAATAGATGCCTCTGTCTTTGGAAAGCCATAGAAAAACACAACTCCACCCACTACGAATACCATCAGAAAAAGGGTGATAATTCGTAAGGTTTGTAGTACAATTTCCTTTGAATCGAAAAGAATAATATTAATTTTTTCTCGAATTCTCTGTAGCTTTTCCACCATGGTTTTAGCTATTTACCTCAATAAATTTTTTCAAGTCTTTTTCGCGCCCAAAAACGACCAATTGGTCATGGTCGATAATGATGGTATCTGCTTGTGGAACTCCAGTGATATGCATTGTACCAGGCTCTCCTTCCTTAGTTGAGGGCGAAATACGTTTAATCGTGATCAGGTTGATGTTATAGTTTTTTATCATGCTTATCTCATTCAGGTTTTTGCCAATGATTTTAATAGGCGGAGTAATTTCAGCAATTGCATATCCGTCGGGCATTTTCATGAATGATAATAAACTGGGATTGAGAAGTCTTTCAGCAACAACGGCTCCTACTTCAAATTCGGGTTGAAATATTTCTTTTATCCCCAAACGTTGTAAAATTAGTTTATTGGCATTGCCTTTGGCACGAGCAATTATCCGACTAACACCCAGTTCAATTAAATTTACCGCACAGAGAAGCAGGTTTTCAAAATTCTCACCGATGGATATCACTACCGCATCGAAGTCTTGAATGTTTTGTGAAGCTAGCGCCTTTTTATCTGTTGCATCCAAAGCAACTGCATAGGTTACCTCAGATGAAATATAGTCTACTCGGTCGTGCTTGGCATCGATTGCCATCACCTGTGCACCTTTTTGCGATAGCGATCTTGCTATGGCTTCGCCAAACTGACCCAATCCGATAACGGCAAATTGTTGGTTTTTCATACTTAGTTTATTTGTTAGTACGAAAGTACAAGAAAAATCTGATATGTATGATTTGTTAAAATTGCCTAGTTTTAGAGTTATAATCACTATGTTTTTCGGGTTTATTAATTATCTAATTTAGCGAAAGCAAAAACGTGAAACTCATTTTTATAAGAATTTGAGTTCTTAAAGCTGTAGTAATCAATAGTATTAGGTGATGGATAATAAAAAGAAAGGTAAGTATATTGGAATAGGGATTGCATTGGGAACTAGCATGGGTGTTGTATTTGGAGTAGTATTTGACAATATTCCCATGGGAATTGCCATGGGGACATCGTTTGGAATTGTTTTTGGAGTTGTGATGAGTAATTCTAAAAGTAAAGAGGACTCTGAAGAAAAATAGGGCCTATTTACGATGTCTTTTTCCTACTATAAACTCGTCGCAACCAAATAGGCAATACTATACTACCGATAATTAAATATGAATAATAGCTTAATAATCGCCAACCAAGGGCAATTTCATTACCATAACCATTCATAAACTCACCCAAGAATTTCGGGAGCATAAACTCGGCCACACCGCTACCTCCAGGTGTTGGACTTATAAGTAGGATTACCCACATAACTAATTGTCGAGCATATATTAAAAAATGATCACCACCAGTAACTAATACTAATATTAAAGCATTGATAACTAAGAAGCGAGCTGTCCATGATAAAAGTGTGGAGCCAAATGCTTTAGTCCAAAATATAAAACTCTTTCCTTTCATTTCTTCGGATGTGATAACAATTTCGGTACCCGTTTTTGTAGCTTTCTCACGCCAGCGGTTAAGAATAGAAAGCTTAAATATATTTTCTAAAACCTTTTTGAAAACATGGGGCTTGAAGAAAATGGCAAAGGTGATTATGGATGTTAATAATAAAATGAAAGCATAGCCAATCACAAAAATAGTTTCGGTTGGGAAATTACCAAAGCTAAATAATTTGAATTCGGTATTGATAAAGAGCTCTTGATAACCCACAAAAAGAAATATCAATGGCACCATTACGATATAGAACATCTCATCGAGAAGGGCTGTGATCATTACAATAGCTGTTGCTTTACCCGTATTATTTATTTCTTTGTTTACAATATAAAGAGCTACAGCAGAACCTCCAACCACTGAAGGCGTGAGGGCGGAGGCGAACTCCCAAAGCATGATAGTTTGAAAACTGTTTCGCCAACTTATTTTCTTATCGGTAAGTAACCGAATGCGATACATATAAGCAATATCACGAATGGCCTCTAAAATAATAGCTAGTAGTAGAAAAAAACCGGACCGCATGGTCCAATGAATATTGGCATACGAGTCAGCATCAAAATCTTTGGCTACCATATAGAAACTTACAGATAGCCCAATTAGAACCGCAATGATGATTCGTGCTGGAGTGAAAATATTTGATATTTCGTTTGGCTTTTTGATAGAACAAAACTAAATAATTTTCTTTGATTGTAACAAATAGATTATTTTGGACTTCAAGTAGTCATAAATTATTATTATTTATGAAGAAGAAGTACTATTCAGCAAGTATATTTTCCTAAGCTTTTTACTCAATAATACAGCATTGGCGCAGTATAGTGTAAGCGCAAAGGTGAAAGATAAAAACACATATAATGCATTAGCATACTGTTCGGTAGCTTTAATTCCTGAGGAAGGTAAGGCTAGCTTTGCAATCACCGATAAAGATGGGTATTGTAAAAATAGAAGTGATGCACGACCCCAGTGGTGGTTACGGAATTGAAGGATATTCTGCTATTATTAAAATTATACTCAAACTTCTCTTAATGATATCTCATTAATTAAAGAACTTGTTTTTGCTGCGGCTTAACTACCGTTTTCAAAAAGGAAAAACTATCTCTAAATATGAGAAAAACGTAGATAGAGAGCAGGTTGAGAAGAAGGGTGACTTATTTTAAGGAGAATTTAGCTTAATAATAATCACATAAAATAATTATTTACCTTTGCCAGCGTTAAATACAGATACTACATCAATAGCAGAATTATGACCCAGAAAGAATTAAAAGCCGCCTTTGAAAAGTTTAATGATTTGAATATCCTGATTATTGGAGATGTAATGGTAGATGCCTATCTGTTTGGCACTGTAGATCGCATTTCCCCTGAAGCGCCTGTGCCTGTAGTAGCTGTTACGGGTCGTAATAGCCGTATGGGTGGTGCGGCAAACGTGGCTCTTAATGTGAAAGCCTTGGGTGCAAATCCAATTCTTTGTTCGGTGGTAGGTAAAGATGTTAGAGGAATAGAGTTTGTAGATTTGATGAAGAAAGAGGATATGATTATTGATGGTATTCAAGTGAGTAATCACCGTCCTACCACCACTAAATTTCGTATCGTTGGAAATAATGTACAGATGCTGCGTGTTGATGAAGAAAATATTTACCCCATTAGTAGCTACGAAGAACGTCCACTAATTAAGAAAATCCAGAAAATAATAGAGACTACTAAGATTGATGTAATCATTTTGGAAGACTATGATAAAGGCTGTATTACCGAGAATATAATTGAGTATGTAACCGATGTATCTGAAAAATATAATATTCCAGTTACTGTGGATCCAAAACGTCGTAATTTCGATTATTATAAAGACCTTACCTTAGTAAAACCTAATTTCAAGGAGCTTATTGAGGGTGTGGGAACTCATATCGAAAATGGAGATATTCAGGCAATTAAATTTGCAATGATGGATTTGATGAAACGGAATAATATTAAAATTGGAATGGTCACATTATCTGAGCATGGGGTATTAATATGTGAGCGAAATACACAAATGCATATTCCCGCTATCGTGCGTAATATTGCCGATGTTTCAGGAGCAGGCGATACGGTTATTAGTACTCTGTCATTGGCAATGGCAGCAGGTCTTAGTGCTCAAAAATCAGCCTTACTAGCTAATCTTGCTGGTGGCTTAGTTTGTGAAGAGGTCGGTGTTGTTCCAGTTAATAAAGAGCATTTGCTCAAAGAAGCATTTAGCGTTTTGAAAAAAGCATAATGAGGATTAAGCATTTTCTTATCATACTATTTGGAGTATTGGTTTTCACCTCCTGTGAAGGCCCGAAATATAGTGAACGTGAGCAATTATTATTTATCAATCCTTATTTTGGTTACGATGTGGAAGTAGATTCCCTTGAAACTCTTGGAGACCTTGTTGTTTATCTAGATGAAATTTATTGTGAAATAAAGTTGGCTGATAAATGGCCTGTGCTGTACTTTGATGTGGAAAGGGGAGAGGTAGTATCGCCAATTTACAAGGGGCAAAGGAATATTCTTGCATTGGGTATCGAGCCATCGCCCTGTCCTGAAGTGATGTTTGAATATGATTATTCACGTATTTTGGAAGTAGTGAAAGATGGCTATAACCTTGAAGTTGAGGAGCAGCGCATTGAGCCAGACAGCTTAACCAAATATGTTAGTATGCAATATTTGAATTATGGAAAGAATTCAATGTTTTCACCTAGCCCTCAGAATAATGGAATATGGTTGATTACCAATAAAGATGATAAACTAAGTAATTTGAATGATTATATCCGACAATTAATAGATGGTTATGTGATTATGGCTAATCAATATGCTTTGCTTACTTATGAAGAATCCCTTGAAGATATTAGCGATGAAGAATTTGCGCAATTAAAAATAATATTATCATTTCATCTTTCGTTTAAATATAGCGATGTCCCTCCGCAGATTAAACTAGGATTTTAACTCAATATTTTAGAAGATGACTTTTTTCAGTTCCTTATTCCGAGTAAAAAAAATATTATATAATAAGGGCTTGTTGATGCATTGGCAATATTTAGTGCTAGCCATCTCATTAAGTTTTTTCGGAAGTTTTTTTTGGTCGTTTAATGCCATATCCTCACAAACTGAATATGGTGTAATAGCTGTGTTAATAGCAATTGTTCAGGGATTTATGGCGTTTTTTTATATGCATGAAAAGGGCGATCCTCGACTGATTTTCTACTCCTTATTATTCTCATTGTCAACATATTTTCTTGGGAAGTATCTATTGTTTGTACATTATTACGATTGGGTAATTGCAGGAGTTGTTGATAAGGATACATTGTCATATTCGTTACTGTTTTTTTATTTTAAGGTAATAGATATGGCAAGCCTTGAAGATTTTTTTTATTTTTTCAAATCCAGTTTTGATTTGTTTGAAGCTTTTATTCTGTTGTTAATCATTGTGCCCACATGGCAGTATTTATTCTTTTGGCGAAATGAAAATGATATGGAGGAAGAAGATTCGAGTAATAGTAAACGAAGAATACGACGACGTTTTACTGGGCAACAGTTTTAGTCATTTCTCATATTTATCCTCTCGCTACACACTTTGACACTTGTTGTAAGGGAAAATAATCTATCATTATATTTCATATCTTTGCCCACCGAAAATATTTAGTTAATCATCAAGACATAAAGCATTGAGTAATAAAGCAGAGTTGAGCCCTGAGCAGGTTAAGAAGACGGAAGATGTAGGGAATATGTTTAACAGCATTGCTCATCATTACGACTTTTTAAATCATTTCCTATCATTTGGAATTGACTACTATTGGCGTCGACGGGTTATGAAAATACTTAAGAAGGTTAATCCAGAGCGTATTCTCGATTTAGCTACGGGTACTGGTGATTTAGCAATTCTTGCTGCCGAAAACATACCCAAAGAAATTGTGGGAGTGGATATTTCATCAGCAATGCTTCATGTGGGAAAAGAAAAGATACGAAAAAGAAACTTACAGGACTTGATTCGTATGGAGCAAGGAGCGGCGGAGAATCTACCTACTGAAGATAATTATTTTGATTTGGCTATGGTGGCATTTGGTGTGCGTAATTTTGCAGATTTGAAAAGGGGGCTTCGCGAGATTAATAGAACCTTAAAGCCAGGTGCAACATTGATAATATTGGAATTTTCACACCCTACGGGCTTGATGAAGCCGCTATATAATTTCTACTCTAATAATATTTTGCCTACCGTTGGACGCATAGTGTCAAAAGACCCCAGAGCATATACCTATCTCCCTGAGTCTGTAGCTAAGTTTCCAAGCGGAAAAAATTTCGACGATATTATGAAAGAGTGTGGATTTGTAAATACAAAAATGCATTCACTAACATCAGGTATATCAACCATATATGTTGGGGAGAAATCAATAGCATAAGACTTTTATTTAATTAAAATATTACTTCTTTATTTACGTTAAGAATACAAATTACATTTATGAAGCGCAGAATACTTATCGGACTAATTTTGATTTTCTCTTTTGCGAAGGGACTGCAGGCGCAGGTTTATCCAAAAAACTTACCTAAGTATGACCGCAAGCAATGGCACTTTGGGTTTACTCTAGGTATGAACTCTATGGATTTTATAATTAATCCTGTTGATCAGCTTGATTATAATGATACTTTGATGGTTATTCAACCAATGTCGAGCCAAGGTTTTAATATAGGAATCGTGGTTAATAAGCGTCTTACTAATTATTTGGATTTACGCTTTGTACCAACACTGTCGTTTGGTGAACGTAGCATAAAGTATATTGTAAGGGCTGGCCCTGCTGATGAGAATACTTATATAAAAACTGTGGAAAGCACCTATATTGATTTCCCTTTTACACTGAAATATAAATCGAAACGCTTGCCTGGTCGATGGAATAATTCTCGTGTGTTTGTAATGGGAGGAGTTCGTTATAGTTTAGATCTTGCTTCGCAAAAAGAGAAAAAAGGAGTTAGTGATGAGGTGGTTATAAAACTTAATCCTCACGATGTAATGGGCACCTTGGGTGTTGGTTTTGATTTCTTTTTGCCTTACTTTAAGTTTGGAATCGAATTACAAATGGCCTATGGTATGCTTAATCTTATGAGTAAAGAACCAAATATTTATAATACAAATATTGACAGAATGAACTCTAAAATGGCATGGATTACACTTACATTTGAATAAATTACAAGAGCTTATATATACAATGGTTTTCCCTACTCTTCTTCCAAATCCATCATTGTTTTCTTTTGCTCTTTTTCAGGGAACACAAAATTAACGCCAAAATGTACATTAGTATACTGTACTAATTCAGGGATGAATGTTCCAAAAATATTATCAGATACCACATAGAATTGAAGTTTCGACACTCGCACTGCCATTCCAAAACCTATATTTTTATAACTATTATTAGCAATAGTATAGCTCACAACAACACTTACATTTTTAGATAAATCTTGGTTCAACGACAATGTGAAAGAGGGGTGTAAACTATTTCGATAGAAATCGGTACGAGCTAATAAGCCAATGTATGATGACTCTGAAAGTTGGTAATTTACTGCTAAATATATCTTTGCATTAAGACGAACATTGAAAGCGTCAGCTGATTCAGTTAGTTTGAAAATATCGACAATAGAGTCTTTTATTTCTTCTATTCGTTTATCTCTTGCATCACCGCTAAGGTTTTGTAATTCAACTGCATCAATACCTGTATATGTAAAATCCACATTATCACTTGTGTAGTTTTTAAGATAACGATCATAATTAATATATCCTAAATCTAGGACGCTTCCAGAAAATGTCCATTTATCCATTTTATAATTTACACCTAAGTCGATAGCCATTCCCACATTTCCGTTATACATTAAGTAATCGGTAGTAGTAACCCTCTCGTTAGTATCCTTTTTATTAGTAGGTAATGAGGTATTTATTATTAAATTGGATTTTAAGGCAAGATGGTAATTATTTTCTAGAGTGGTGAAAGAGCCATCCATTCTTTTGGTGTCTATGGCTGCTTTTCCATAAAGAAGCTTCACTCTACCGCCAATATCTAAGTTTTTGTTGAAAGAATAGGCAAGCCCTAAAGAATATTCACGATAGTGTTGGGCTTTTAGCGACATCTTGCTCATGTCAATAGTTTCACCTATCATGTTGGCATTGCCATAAGCAAGTAGCTCCATAAATTGCTTGCTATAGGTAAAATCAATATCCACAATTTCAGAGATTGATGCGCTGATGTAGAATTTCTTAATATTTATTCCAAAGTTAAGGATCTGAGTAATATTCTGAAAGTGAAATACATCTTGACCGTTCATTGAATTAATAAGTCCATCCACATCCACGACTATTGAATCGTCGGCTCTTCGATAAAATGCATCATCATACTTTGGCCCGCTACTCCCAAATCCTAAGTTTTCAGATGATAGCATAGGGAATCCAAAGTGGTATTTATATTGCGAAATAAAGGCGGGGTTATAAAGGCTAGTTTGTGGAACCACCTTCATATTGTATAGTGAATTGTCAAATTGTGAGTATGCTTTTGAGGGTATCATACCAAAAATAAATAGAGCAATAATGATTAACCCAAGAATCTGATTGTTTCCTTTTTTTGTCATTTTTTCAAGGTTTTAAGGGTTAAAAATCATTTGTGTATTTAGCCTTAGCCGATATCTCAAATCGCACAGCATTGTCGGTATATATTTTTATAATATCGGTACCTGCATTGGTAGTAGAAGAATGCGCCTCAATAATGAGTTTTTGCGCTTTTTTATAACTATCGAGTTGGTCTTCAGTAAGAGTAATATACGTTATATTATCAACGCTTGATGTTACATGATAATCTGGTGGGCCACTTACTGGAGCGGCATCAAGAAGTTTGCCGCCGGCGTCAAAAACCGAATCAATTATATTGTTCAAAGAGTCGGTCATATACACCTGTAAGTTTACATCAATTGGGAAACGATTTTCTGTTTTTACTCTTAATGTAAGGGTTTCAACCCCCTTAGAGTCTACTCCTTCTTCATTACCGCTAAGAAAGGTTGTGTCGCGTAAAACAAAATTCAAAGCGCGGCCATGAAGTGGGAGCTCGAATTCTAAATCGACATCTATACTGCTTGTGTCTAAGGCAAAATTATCGATACCACTACCTTGTGGGTTGGTTTGAACCAAACCCTCAAAGAAAAACTTTTCAGGATTTAATTCAATAATATCTTTAATATTGGAATTGCTTGTATTGAATAAAAATTCCGTTGTTACAACTTGTCCTATATCATTAAATGTTGGATGACCGATACTCAATGTGGGTAATAAAGCTCCTGTGAAATTTAGTTTTACGCCATCCCGCACAGCATACAATTCTGTAAACGTTAAATCGGCAGGTAATCCATAGCTGTTTCTAAGTGTGATTTTAAGACTTGGGTCTTCTGCAAAAAGTGCTCCGGCCATCTGATTGTCAAATAAATCAATTACAACTTCAGTTTTATCAATATCAATATTATGCTGATGAAAATAACCCATAACTAGGTAGTAGCTCAAATCTGTAATCGTTTGCTTTATCGTATAATCATAAGGTGAGTTATTAGGATTGTTTAATGCTGTTGCTGACAATTTTATTTCTTGGTGGATAAAATTTGGCTGTCCGCTACCACCTGATGTTAGTACTAAATAATAATCTTTAAGTGGGATAGATATAGTCTTAGTATTAGAACTACCCCCACTATAATCAAATGTTATTTTTTTGTAGAATGGTACTCCAGCTTTGGTTAGTTTAGGAATCCTTAATTCTATATAACTGTCGTGGTTAAGGTCGGTGCTAATTTCATATTCCATAAAACCGCCTTTAAAAAGAATGCTATCAATTCGCTCGCTACTTCCGCTACCATCAAACTCTGCATCAAAACTCAGATTAATGGCTATACTATCACCTACAGGTAGGCCAGGAGGTAAAATAATGGTTATTGTTGTGTCATTATTCTGGTCTGGAATTTTAATAACTTCATCGCCAATACTCGACACTCTGTCTTTTCCATAAATTACACTTAAAAAACCATCAGGATACTCTTTCCATGTTTTTTCACTACCCTCTATTATATCACCCATTGTAAGATTTCCAAAGGCAATGGGTACGGCAAATTCGGGGCTCCATTTGCCACCGGCTATTTTGTCAAATTGAAGTCGGTCTTTGTGACACGAGCTCGCGACTAATATCAAACTTAGAATACTTAATATGCTGATTGTGGAACGGTATTTTTTTAAATACCCCCACTTAAGAAGTGCAGTTCTCATACATGTATCTTTAATAATTAGGATTACTTTTTTAAGAAAGTAAAGATACAGATTGTTTTGATAAATCCAAATTATTTAATCAAAAAGCTACTTACAATACGTTCAAATGCGGTGGTTAGGCGTAGTACGGGTGGTTTTATACTTTCTTCGGCTACTATAAAACGTCCGCTGCAAGAGTACTTTTCACTATCAATTAGTTCTCCTAAACTGGAAATGAAAAGAATTTTTTGATGTTCTTGGTCATGTAAAACTAGCCGTATTGATTCTTGAGTCTTTATTTTTACACCTAAAATTCGACTAGAAATAGCTTGCTCAAACTCTTTTTTGAGGATTAATTGGTTTTGATGATTGAATACAAACAGTGTGTTGTTATCAAAAAAGATGTAGTCTTTGTAATTGTCATCATTAAAATCAAAATAGAGGAATGTGTGTTCCTTACTAAACTCTCGAAGCAATAGTTTGTCCACTTTTCCTGATGCGCTAATGCTTATAATGCGCCCCATTAAATCAGTTGTGATAATGGATTTTGGGACACTCTTTTCTTTTTTATAGAAAGTAGTATTTGTGTTATTTGTAAAGGATAGCTTTGCATCCATACGAGCCTCACCGCGTCTGTTTGCATAGATTACATTTCCAGATGTATCACAAATAACTAAAAAATCTTTACTGCCAAGAGTAAAAAACTGGACCGCCTGATGAATTGGGTTTTTCATTTCTGGAAATTTCCATCCTGGTGTTTGCGTTCCATCAATTTTGAAGTTATAAACCTTGCCATCGGTCATGGGAATAAGTATGCGATAATTTTTAGGGTTGTCATAATCAACCAATGTCATGGCTGCACTAGCCGCTTGAGGTAGTTTTATAGGGTAATTTGCTACTTTATTTCCATTCAAATCATAGAGGTGTAAATAGTGCTCAGTATTGAACATATATTGATATTTACCATTTTGAAAATAGTCAACTATGAAAACCGGGCTTATGGCTGGTTCTAAAACAGGGATTGCCCATGCGATACTTCCATTTTCATCAATACGATACATCAGGTTTTCTTTATCAAAAATAATTATTTCCTGTCTATTTGTTTTATGATTCTTAATCCAATATGGCCCACTGGCAATGGGGCTATCCAAGGCTGTTTTCCATGAAATAGGCTCGTCAATTTCTTGCTTACCACCATTTTGAAGTACTAAAGTGCTATAGGTTCCCTCCTTGCTGCTAATAAATTCCATGGCAAGGGCTCCGAAATTCTCAGAAGCTAATCCAGAGTTGTGCAAAAGATTTATTCCTTCTTTAGAAAGATAATCATCAATATTTGGGCGAATGTAATGTAAGTTAGAGTATATCAATAGGTTTGCTTCGCTACTCAGGTTTTCCATGATATTTTTAAAGGCTTCATTGTTTGATAAAGTGCGTTCAATTATATAATTATCTATTATTTTTTGAAGTGCAGAATTGCTATTAGCAAAAACTATATAGTTATCTATTTCAGTGTAGTAGGTGTTTTCTAAGCCAGCAAAGAAATTGCCAAAAAGTAAAGGAAGTAAATTTGAATAGGGGATAGAATGAAGCTTGTGTGAGCGATAATTTGTGATGTTAGTATCAATTGTAATGTTTTTTATGTCCGAGATAGCCTTTGTTAGTTTGGAAAGTGCTTGTTTGGCTTCTCTGATATCGGTTGCTTCAATTAGGGCGTATGCTCCTTCGTTTTGGTTTGATGATCTCGTTTTTGTTAAGGCATAAACGAGCTCTCCTTTTATCCAAGGATAAAAATAATCGGCAGCATCAACTAGGTAGCGAGCTTTGAATTGTTGCAATTGTTTTTCATTTCGTTCGCTAAGGTTCGTTTTTGAACGGGCTTTTAATAGCTTAGATAAGCCTTCTGCTCCCTGGTAATACATAAATGTAGTGTTTGACGGAAGAATTTCGCCTGCACGAATTACTGATGGGGCGTAGCCTTGGTACGATCCTAGAAAGCTTTCAGTTGAATCGCTTTGTATGGAGAATCCCGAAAGAATAAGATGCTCTTTTTGGAGTAATACATCTAATGATGCTTTTTGCGAAAAGTTGCGTAGGTTCTCAATCTCTTTCTTTAGTTTATCATTGGCATAAAATGATACTAAATGGTATAAAAAGTTGTAGTTAATATATACATTAGCTGCCATATCTTTACCCGACATTTTTAGCATCTTCTGTTCCATTTGTTTCGACTCAGGTGTATAAGAGTGGGCTGAGACAATGACTTTTTCAGCTGAAGTTTGGCTAGGGCAAAGTGAAATCACACCAGAATTCATCGTTAGATAATACTTTGTTTTTGTGCCTTTTGGGTTTATTATATAGATATTTTCATCTTCGAACTTGATGCTTTCCAATTGATAGCTTTGCGAAATATAGTTTTTTATCAAGCGCTCATCAACTATATTCGCTAAGCTGATACTGAATATGGTTTCAAATTTATTATAGCCAGCAAAGTGATAGGATAAGTATAGCTTGGTATTCGGATGGTCTAGAATGGTTTGGAAATCATTGTTTTTCCTTAAATCATTAATTATACTATCCAAGCTAGCTTTTGTACTTTCCAAATTATAAGTACTACCGATGTTTTGCCAAATAGCGTTGTTTGATTCAAGCTTTTCATTGAATGCCTGATAGTCGTTAAATGCCAATATTACCGCTGCATCTTTGGGTAATATATATAGTGCATCTAGAGCTGGGGCTTTTGCTCTTACGTAAAATTTCCAACCAAAATAACTGCCAGCAATAAGTGCAATGGCCAGCAATAAATAAACAAATACTTTAAGAAACCTCATTTTTTAACTACTTGAAATTCATAATTATACCAAGCGAAACCCGAAATGTAATGCCGCTTTATTTCCAACCAAAGGTAATTCAAATTGAATGTTTAGTTTTAGGCCTTAGCGAAACAAATTAACAGATGCATGTTAATTATCATTCGTATATATAGTTATTTGCTAACAGCGGCAATTTACATTCTAAAAGGTGCATTTACTAATTGAACTTAGGTAGAGGGTGAATTCAATATTTGTTATAAATAACGAATTAGTTTAGTGAAGTCTTTGCGAAATAATGGTTTAAACAAAGGGCTTTGGATATCGCATAAATTACCGTACTTTTGAAAAATAAAGCAATCAATTAATAATTTCATCTAAAGCTTTGAATAATGGGGAATAGTGATTCTCGAGCGCAAATAATAAAACTGTTGTCCACAAAATCGGTGGTAAAGTATGAAGTGTATGACCGCACCATGGAAACATTTAAGCTGATGAAAGACTTTACGCGAACATTTGCTAAGGATATGCACAAGGGTTTATCGGGTTTGGAGAGAAAGGTTCCCGTTGTTTTTAAGGAAAAAGGAGATTTTGAAATGGAGTTTAAGGTGGCAGGAGATTTAGTATTGGCTACCATGCATAGCAATGTATTTGAGTTTCCTCGACATCATGCTGTATGGCAAAACTCGTATGTAAAGGACGACCCTATGCGTGCATATAGTGGAATAATAAGCATTTATAATTTCTTGGCTGACTCGTTCAAATACAATAGGCTAAACGATGTAGGTTATTTAATTGGGCGAATATTTGTGAACAAAGAAGGGCACTTCATTGTGGAGGGAAAACATCAGTTGGGTTTTATGTTTAATGATTTTTCAGAGCAAGTTATTAATAAAGAGTATGTAGAAAAAATCATGGAAGTGGCTATTCAATACTCCATAGAGTTTGACTTATTGGTACCGCCATATAATCAAGTGCAAACGGTAAGCGTTCAAGAGATGAATAATATTACCTCGTCCATAAGCTTAAAGACAGGTAAAAGGCTGGGATTCAATTATAAAGCGAACGACTCGCATATAGAGTGAAAAAAAACTATTATTTTTTGAAAATAAATTTGGAGGTAATATATTAAACTGTATCTTTGCAGTCCGAAAAATAGGAGAAATCCTATTGTTTTTTGGTCCGTTCGTCTAGGGGTTAGGACGCCAGGTTTTCATCCTGGTAACAGGGGTTCGATTCCCCTACGGACTACATTTTTTTGAATTAACTAAAAACAGAAAAAACATGGCTAATCATAAGTCAGCTATTAAGCGAATTAGAACTAACGAAACTAAAAGAACACACAATCGTTATTATGCACGTACTATGCGTAGCATGATTCGTAAGTTTCGTGAAATGACAGAGAAGAAAGAAGCTAGTGAGACACTACCTAAAGTAGTTTCATTGATTGATAAGAATGCGAAGCGAGGTATTATTCACAAGAATAAAGCTTCAAATCTTAAATCAAAACTTACTAAACAAATTAGTGCTTTAGCATAATATTTGTTATTTCAAGAGTATTGAAAAGACCGATTTCTTTAGGAGTCGGTCTTTTTTTTGTTCTATATTTTTGTTTCCGAAAAACTTAAATAGATACGAAACTACAAGTCCAAATAGAATCTGAGGGTGGTAAACCGGCGGGGCTATTTTAGGAGTATCATATTAAAAGCGTTTAGCGTGTCTTTAAAATCTAAGATTGTAATTATTTCTTAGTTTTTCCGAATGAAACAGTTTTTTTTACCTTTGTATTCCCTGTTAGTTATTAATTGTTTAATTTACATAGTATCAAAATGAAAGCTTTATCGTTATCATTATTTATCTTTTTAATCGTTTTTGGATTTAAATCATTTGCTCAACTGAATGAGCCTAGGTGTATTATTGCCTACTATCCTTTTGAGGGCAATACGCTTGATTCTAGTGGGCATGCAAATCATGCGATTAATCATGGTGCATCTTCAACATGGGGTCATCTTGGAAATAACAATAGTGCATATGAGCTCTCTGGAAACGTTGGTATGAACGGATCCGACATATTTATTGAAGTGCCAAATATTGTTGATAGTTTATATAATCTTACCATTAGCTTATGGGTAAAGCACAATAGTTATTCCTATTATCAGTATGGTGAAACTTATATTTCATTTGGCACCTTGCCAGCAATGGGGACGGTTTCCACTTCCATATATTATGATAAAAATTATAATGTTATCAGATATGTATTAATGACTGATATTGGCACTTATTCTTGTTCTACACCTTATATGAGTTCTTGGATTGGAGCATTTCAGCATTTTGCATTAGTTTATGATGGAAGTAATGGAGTGTTGAAAGGCTATCATAATGGTGCTGAAGTAGCTTCACATAATGGAGCAGTGGGTAAAGTAAAGGCTCTAGGAAGTTATGGAGGAATTGGGAAGCATTGGTGGGCTAACGGAGTTGGGAACTCTACTCGTATTAATGGAGTGTTTGATGAAGTAAAAATTTATAAGTGTGCTCTTGATTCCATTACTATTGAGGAGTTATACACTTCAATGCCAGCTTATATTAGTACTCGTGATGCTATTAATGTTTATCCAATTCCATCCAAAGAGATTGTAAATTTTGAATTTGACAACAGAAATAGTGAAGAGCACAGTTTGTCGGTATATAATGCTCTTGGACAGGAAGTGCGTAAAATAGGAGGTGTTACGAGCAGTAAAATGAAAATTGAAAAAGCTAGCCTTTTGAGCGGGCTGTATTTTTATAGATTAAGAAATGACCATTCTACAATCAGTACTGGAGTGTTTATATTTGAATAAATACTAGGAAGCTTCCTTATTTCTTATCTTTCTCAAGCTAAGAGATATAAAAATAAGGATTAGTAAACTACTAATAAATATTGAAGTCTTGGCTAAATAATCTCCATGTAAAGCATAATAAGTCATTTTGGTATGCAGTTGTGCCTTACCTTTTAGTACAGCGGATTCCCAATATTTGCTTGTTTGAAAATCATCACCTCTTTGGTTAAAAAAAGCTGATATTCCAGTATTTGCTGATCGGATCACATCACGCCGATATTCAATGGCACGTAAGCGCGCATAATCAAAATGCTGACGATGACCCGGCGAATTTCCCCACCATCCATCATTGGTAATAATTGCCAAAAGGTTGGCTCCATTACGTACATAGTTTCCCACAAATTCGCCATAAATAGACTCGTAACAGATAATGGAGCCTACTTTAATATCTTGTTTTTTATCTAATAATACATTTTGCTTTTCACTAACTCCCAAGGTACCCATGGTGCCACCAAAGTCAAATACCTTTTCGAGTGGCTTAAGTAAAAATGGAAAAGGAGTAATCTCAGCTCCAGGAACCAACATTGATTTATGATAGGTTTGAATGGCTTGTTGGTGGATGAGCATTAATGCGGTATTATAGGAATAGTA
>JAGLCR010000003.1 GCA_023146135.1 Bacteroidales bacterium | reverse complement strand
CTTGATCTAATCAATTATACACCCAATAATGAACCACCAGTTTAAGTTTAGATGCGTTTGCCCTATGGAACATGCTTATAACTCAGGTATTTCGTGTTGGTTGTTTTTCGTTGGCTTAGGGTCTCACCCAGATGGGCACAAAAAAAGCCGAACACTTTCGTGTCGGCTTGTTTTCGTGGGCCCACCTGGACTCGAACCAGGGACCAATTGATTATGAGTCAACTACTCTAACCAACTGAGCTATAGGCCCATTTGGAACAAACGCGCGTTTATTCCAAATTTGGAGTGCAAAAGTAAGTATTTATCTTATTTGTACAATAGAAAAATTAAAAAATTTGATATTTTTTCATAACTCGTATTAGCTATGAAAATACACGGTACATCCGTTGACTTAAGTAGTATACAATAGGGGTCGATAGTATGCCTGCTAGTATGTCAACTGCATAATGTGCTTTTATATAAACGGTGGCAAACATGATTAGAAAAGTAAAAGGAATAAAAATATAGAATAGTTTTTTTGAAAACTTCAAGGCCATATAGCTAAACACTAAGGTCATGCCCACATGCGAACTGGGGAAGGCTCCTGTAGGTTTCTCAAAGTTATGATTTATCTGTTGCATAAACTCACTGAAAAACCCACTTTGTGGAGGTAAGCCATCTGCGCCAATAAGATGAAATTGAGGTCCTACTACAGGAAGTATTGCATAAACTAAATAATAGATTAAGAAAGAGTTAAATATGATAAAAATACTTTGATTAAGCTTTTCCTTTTCTTTAATATAAGCATAAAGAGTTATCACGATTACTTGAAAATAATAAGAAATATAACCCATATACATCAATTCGCTAAATAGCCAATTATTATATTTTTTAGAAAATAGGATTGATGGTTGATAACCAAAAATAAACTGATCCATTTCCATAAAATAAGGGTCTAAATTAACGGCAATTAACCCATGATTCATATAATGTGTCTCGCCATACAAATAGCCCATGAGAAATATAGGAAATAATAAATGTAGGTTTTTCACCCATAAAATGTTGGTAGTTTTATGCAATAAAATAATCTGTACCAATACTACTACAATAAGTAAACGGGCACCCATTACCTGCCAAAAAGATTCGATATTACTATGAAAAATAAGCATATATATTGTAGTGATAAATAGATATGCAAGTAATACAATATCAGTGGGTAATATATGTGGTTTTAATTTAAAGAAGCTCATTGTCTTGATACCATTTAATTGTTTTTTGCATAGCTTGTTCAAGGCTATATTTTGGTTTGAACGCTATTTCTTGTTGAAGTTTGTAGGTGTCACACACCCAACTTTCCGCAATTAAATCATTGACTTTATCTTGATTGAATATGCCAGGTTTCCCTTTAACTTTATCAATATTCTCCTTAAGCCATGCAAGTAATTTGAGAGTATTGTATGGTAATACCATCTTGATAGTTTTAGTTTTTAAGATGCCTTTAATTATACTGTTTAGTTTTTCTGTGCTGTAGGATTTTCCATCGCTAATTAGGTAGGGACCACTGGTATTGCTTTTTTTGAGTAGTCCAAAATATGCATCTACCAAATCTTCAACATAAATTAAGCTTAAAAGCTGCTTTTTTCGTACTGCATAAATCTCAATATGATTTTTAATGCTTCTAATGAGTCTTAAAAAATTTTGATCACCAGCTCCATATACTGCTGTTGGCCGAGCAATTACAATGGGGAAACAGTCTATTGTGTTTAAATATTGTTCAGCCAAAATTTTGCTAGCGCCATAGCTTGTTACCGGATTGAGTTCGTCATTTTCTTTAATAAAAGCACAGCCGCATAGTGGTATAGGGTGATGTACTGCAAGGCTACTTGTGAACAATAGTTTTTTTGGATAATAATTATTTTTTTGCAACGATTCAATAAAGTTTCTAAGGTATTGATAGTTAATAGTACGATAATCAGTTTTATTAAAAGCCTGGGTGCAGCCAACATTATAAATGATGAAATCTAAACTTTTATACTTTGATTTAAATTCTAGGAGTTCATCCATTAAAATATTCTTATCAGAAAGGGTAAAGCTAAAACTTGGAATTTGGTTCTTATTAAGAAAATCCAAATCACTTTTGGCTCTAACACCAGCAATTATTTCATAATTTCGCCTTTTTGCTTCTAAGCATAAATGCTTACCAATAAATCCTGTACTCCCAATAATTAAAAGCTTCGACATTCCTTAAAAGCTATATTTGTATATTCTATAACGCTTAAAAACTTCAGCATTCATATTTATCAATGCACGGTTCATCATGATGTTGTTCTCCAAAATCCAACTAGCCTCACCACCATCCCAATCGTGCTTTACGCAGGCGTCGTATATTTTAGTGTAAAGGCAGGCATCGATGCCCATATTACGGTATTCTTTTTTAAGTCCTAGTGTAAGCACACGTATAGAGCGCACTTTTTTAGGGGCATTTATTAGTTTCAATACGTTAAAAGGAAAGAGCTTACCTTTATCAAAATTGATAATTATCTCATTCAGGTTTGGTAAAGATGCACTAAAAGCCACTGGTTTGCCTTTATCTTCCACTATGTAAACTAAGTCTGGAATAGTTACGGTTTTCAGATCGTTAACCAAATGCTCAAACTCGGCTTCGGTCATTGGAACAAAACCCCAATTTTCGTCCCAAGCTTGATTATAGATCTCTCTAATTCGGGGAGCTTCGTTTTTGATATCTTTAAAGTTGGCTTGGCGAAAAGTAATTCCCTGTTTGTTAAGCCGTTCCTCAATACCTTTGGTCAAACGTATCATTCGCTCAGGAATCTTCTTTTTATCTAAATAATAGGAAAGGAGGTCCATGCTTTTCTCCATTCCTGTTGATTTTATTAAATCATCATAATACGAAAAATTATGTGTCATCATAAGGTATGGAGGCTTGTCGAAACCTTCAATCAAAGTACCGCAGGTATCGTTAGTCGAGGGATTCATTGGCCCGTATATACCTTTCAGACCTTTTGTTTGTAACCATTCGAATGCTGTCTTGAAAAGTAATTCTGCCACTTTCTTATCATCAATGGCATCAAAAAAACCAAAGAAACCATATTCCTCATTCCAATGTTTTCGATAATTTGTATTGTTGATAGCAGCAATTCGACCCACTATTTGACCTTTTTCATTTTTAGCCATATAATAGGCTGCGTCAGAATGCTGAAAAAATGGGTTCTTTTTTTTATTGAGCACATCTTTTTGTCCCATCCGTATTTCAGGAACATAATTTGGATCTGTTTTATAAAGTTCGTGAGGAAAATCGATAAATTGATTTAGCTCCTTTTTTGTATTTACTTCTATTATTTGTAGCATTATTATCTTATTTAGTATTGTTATAATGTTTAAATAGCTCATCTATCAATGAATAAACACTACGTTCACTATTTGCTATCGAATTTTTTGCTTTTTCCATAAAATCATGAATTTTTGGGTTTTCATAAAACTGATTCAATAGTCGTTGTTCCACATTTTCAAGTAGTCGTTGTATCTCTTGTTGTTTTCTGTTTTCAGTAAAATAGTCACTTGTTTGGGTAAGCTGTATATATTCTTGTATAATATCCCAAACTCGGTCAATGCCATCACCTGTATATGCAGAGCATATATCAGTTTGTGGAGTCCAGCCCGATGGAGTCGGAGGGAAGAGGTGTAAAGCATTGGCGTATTGAACCTTTGCCATTTTTGCTTTATCAATATTATCTCCATCTGCCTTATTAATAATTAGGGCGTCGCTCATTTCCATAATTCCGCGTTTGATACCTTGCAATTCGTCTCCTGCTCCCGAAAGCATAAGCAATAAAAAGAAATCGACCATCGAATGAACGGCAGTTTCAGATTGTCCTACGCCCACAGTTTCTACCAATATTATATCAAATCCTGCCGCTTCGCAAAGAATAATTGTTTCACGGGTTTTTTGTGCTACACCACCCAGTGATCCCGCAGATGGCGAAGGGCGGATAAAAGCATTTTTATCTCGGCTCAAACTCTCCATGCGAGTTTTATCACCAAGAATACTACCCTTACTACGACTACTGCTTGGGTCAATTGCCAAAACAGCAACCTTGTGTTTTTGCTCAGTTAAATTTTTACCAAAAGCTTCAATAAAAGTAGATTTTCCTACTCCAGGTACACCTGAAATACCAATGCGAATACTTTTCCCCGATAGGGGTAAACAGGCCTCAATAATATCCTGAGCAAGAATACGATGTTTAGGAAGTGCGCTTTCAATTAGTGTGATTGCTTTAGCCAATATACTTCGGTTACCGTCACGAATACCTTGAATATAATTGTCAACTGTAAGCTCCTTCTTTACTTTGCTACGCGATACTAATGCTTCCTTGTTCACCGTCGATGGCTGCACAATGCCCTTATTTACTTTTAAGGCTGATTTGTTGTGATTATCTTTATTCATTAGAAGATTTCATTAGTAAGGATGCCATATCATCTTCGAGAGTCTCAAAGGGAGATTCCACGATACGTCCAATTTCAAAATTGTTTCGATAGAATATAATAGTAGGTACAAACTCAATCATAGAATGTGATATATTAATACCTGGAGCAGTTTTCAATCTATTAACTCCTATAATAGTCAAAGAGTCCAATGGGAAATTTAGTTCGTCAAGAATTCTCAATAGGCGTGGCACCTCCCGCTGACTATCAGAGCACCACGAGCCAAAAACTATTGTAATTCTTACAGTGTATAATTCGTCTTTAAGAGTTTCTAAGAAATCAAGATTTGGGATATAGGTATTATACTCCTGTTTATAATAGCTATTGAAAACAGGTGAAGAGCTAATTCCGTTTTGAGTACAATAGCCTATCAGTATACTCTTGTCAATATTAGTGTCTAATATCACTTGATTATATAAAATGCTATCAGAAGGTTCCGATGCTATAAGCAGAGTGTCCTGTGCTTTTATACTAAAACTAAATAGTATGAATACTATAATTAATACTTGTTTCATAGTTTTTGTTTGCAGTAAATTTAAGACTATAAAAATACGAAAAATGGCATATCAATGTAATTATTAAGCATTTTAAAAGCAAAAATGTCATTACTAGAGGCATATTTTGCAGGATGGCAAAGTATTTGCGTTACTTTTGCACCTCGAAAATACAAATCATATTATTTATGGGGCTGACCGGATTTGACAGCAAGATGAATAGGTTTGTAAGCATGTCGTGCTTTGAGAGTTCGCACGTAAATATAAGTTCTCAAAACCTTAATTGGCGAAAATAACTACGCTCTTGCAGCATAATCGAAGTTTAGTAGATTAGCTTAATTTCAGGACTAGGTCTTGAAACAAGACATCTCTCGGGAGGTTCCGTTTTATCCCATCCCGATCCAGAGGTGCTCGCAATGTAAAACTAGGAAAAATGATGTTCGTGCGTCTTTCCGAAACTCTATCGAACTAAGGATTGAATAGGTTGTTCTACACCGGCTCATTCTCGAAAATCAAAGTATAACTAAACATGTAGAAAGCACTCAAATTCCTTGTATGGACCGGGGTTCGACTCCCCGCAGCTCCACTTTATATCCTGAATATCAATATGATATGTAAGCTAAGGACTAAAAGAGGGACTAACTAATGTAGTTAGTCCCTCTTTGTTTTGTTAAGAGAAATCCCGAAATTTGAATCGAAAAATTCGTCTAACAACATCCTTTACCATAACGTTACGGCATTGTTACGGTAACGTATTGCATTTTTTACTGTTTTAAGTATTCTATATTGTTACTTTTAATTTATGCATTTAAGGTAGCGCTCCTTTTCTGAGTTCAATAATCTTAGTAGTATATTAATCCTAGCAATACGGCTGCTTTTACTTGAGGTGCTATTATTGAAACTTGCAAAGATTTGTATTGGATCTATACCTGTAGCATCAAAAACCCAACATGAAGATGCCCTGTTTTTAAACCAGAATTGTGTTGGACTCTCAAACTTTGCCAATGTAGCTTATTCTTATAAGCATATACATATTCCACACCTACCGAATCAAAACAAAACTCCCAGTTTTCACAATTTCATTGCCATCATTATCACGGAGTTTAATTAGGTAAACGTATGCTTGGGCAGGCGCATTACTTCCTTTAAAAGTGCCATCCCAACCCTGATTAATCTCTGTTGTCTCAAAAAGCTTTTCTCCCCAACGATTGTATATAAGCATACTGTAGTTATTGCCATAAATAAAAGGAATCTCTGGCTTAAACACATCATTAAAGCCTCCTCCAGGATGAAAAGCAGTAGGAATATAAATACTGGGCTCGCGAACTAAACAAGAAAGGTTAGAAAAGCTTGTGTCAAAGCTATTGGTAATCGTATTACCAAAGGATTCTAAAGCTTCAATATAATAACAAAACTTACTCCCATGATCAGCATACAATGTTACATCATCATCGTAGGTATATGTACTTAATCCCGACTCAGGAACAATAATACTTGGGAAAATCTCCACATCCTCTAAAAGGCGATGGATTAAATAATAATCGACACCTGCTTGCCAATCCTCATAATAATTCCATTGCAATGAATTGATATTATTAGCCTTTTCTGTGCTAGAAAGTAAGATTGTTTGCCCAATATTACTCGTGTCATTACGATAACAAGAATCCACTGATATAATACGATAAACATAAGATCGTTGATGAGTAGAAGCCGAGGCATCATCAAAATACCAAAGATCTAAACCCTGATAAGGAACCGTAGCCAAGGTAATAAAACCTGCCGTGCCCTTAAGCCATCGCTGAACCATAAACTCACGTACTGCAACATTTGTATCTGAAAGCACCTTTAGTTTTACCAATCCACCACCAGCTACTGTGGCTACTCGCAAATAAGTATAGTTTACCTCAGGGGTAAAATCTGCCACAACACATAATCGGTTGGAGCTTGTACTACGTCCACGAGACAGTGAAGCCTGAACATAATAGCAATAAGAACTTCCTGCATTGGCCGATGAATGCACAAAAACAGAATCCAGAGCTCCCAAAGTAGCTAAGAGGACTTCACTACCACCATTTTCACGATAAAACAATTGATAGCCCATAAGTAATGTGTCCTGATTATGATGCCATTTAAGGATTAAAGATTTACCGCATGAGTTTACGCTTACATCTAACATTAGACTACAATGCATATCTGATAATACACTCTGATTGCCACAAGAATCCAAAGCTGCCACTCGATAGCAAATTCCTGCACTACCAATCACAATCGATAAATCATAATAAGAAGAATCTAAGAAAATTGTATCCACAATCACGCCTCCCGAATATAATATATATGCCACCACATCGGGTGATGGTGAAGAATACCAACTTAGGTTTGGATGGTTTAATCCATCGATACTCACCGTATCAATAACTACAGTATAAGGAGCTATTAAATCCTCAAATACATCAGTTCGTATATTGGAGCGTGATATACAGCCTGAGGAATCACCCAAGCTCACATAATAGCTTACATCTAAGGAGCACACCGCAATAGTGTCCACATAAGAAATAAAGGCAGAAGAATCCAAAAGTACAAAAGGCTGATGATCTATCGAGCGATAAATATGATAGAAACTACTCAAAGAACTTGAATCTCGAATTTCGTTCCACGAAAGTGAGGCGATTCCTGTGCCACTATTGGCAAGATTCAAAAATATAGTAGAAATAGTATCTGAGAATTCAGAAATCATCGGGTTACAAGAAGAAACTGTTTCTAGGAAATAGAAAATAGTATCAGCATTGGCTCCTGCTCCAAGATGGAAATACGAAGACTGCGTAATAGTCGCAAAGCTATCCACCAAGGCGTACGAGCCAAATAAAGAATCTGAAGACCAAAGGCGATATTTTTTAAATGAAAACCCTGTTGTATCTACTGTAGGCGACCACGACAATAGTACATTGCCAAAAGAATCTACCGAGGCACAATGCAAAGGTGCAGCATCCAAGGGTGGTGGTTTTATGACTGTAATACTAATATTTTGAGAACCGAAACCATGTAATGGGCAATGATCATCCTTAGTATTTAGTATAAAGGTATAAGTAATAGAGTTTTGATATTGTGCGGTATGATTACATGTAGTTTGCCACTTAAACACACCATAGGCTGCAGTATGAAAGCTGTCATTAGGGAAAATAGAGAAATATGCACAAGGTGGTTTACTGCAGCCTCCTGTACCATTTAAGTTACTATCTAAAGGAAAGCCTGTAGCTGAGAACCATACCCAGTCCAAAGGATCGGCATCGGAGACTAGAAAGGGGATTGTTATGGAATCGCCAGCAAAGATTGTATCTGTAAAAGGCGCTCCTGCATTAAGTATTTCAGGATCATGATTACTGTCTGGTGGAAAAACTGAGATAAACATTTCTCTATGAACCTCGCTTAGGATTTGTCCATTGCGATAGGAAAAAACATTGACTGCAGCAGCATAATTGCCTGGGTTATGACAGCAGAAGTATATTTCACCTGTAGCTGTATCTAATGTTGCTGCAATATTATTGGGATTGAAGCTAGCATCGGGCATTGGGTTTGTGTAGCTATAGCCTGGGGCGTACGCTACTGTATCAATCTTATACCAAGAATTTGAGGTAGATACATAGAAAGGTGCAGGAAGGCTCCCAATAGGCCAAAAATTTGCTCCGCCAAAGGTTGGCATTGAATATCCCCCGAGATTTGGAGCCCAGTAAACTACAAAAGAATCTCCGTCCGTATCAAATATACCTGGATTATAATTTACCGTATCACCTGCTGTGCAATAAATAACGGCATCAGCACTAAACTGAGGAGAAGAATCATAAAATGGAATCATATTAGATGGAAAGGGATATATTCTTGAATAACTAGAAATAACATTCAAGTTTGAATTATTAGTTATGAGGGTGTCAAAAATTATGTTACTAATAGAGCTATCTCTTCTAGCTTGGATATAACCACAGATAACCCAGCCATTAACTGGCGGAGCACCCAGAAAAGCTAAAGGGGCATGTACGTAACTACTACCTACCAATGCAGTTGGATGAAATTGCTCTTTCGTATAAATCCCTTCATAAAAAGGCCCTCCTCCTTGATTTGTTGCACACTGAGGACCACAGCTAAGAGAATCTGTTTTTGATGAGAAATGTGAAGCATCAATAAAATTAACAGGGTAGTTATAAATACCTACCCAAAGATTATCATAATACTGTTTAGAACAATTACGATATTGATTTGCAATAAAATCTAAATCCCCATTATACCCCGTCTGACATGAAATGGTATAGCTGATATCACTAGCTAATGTACCAGGAATCCATAGTTGTGCTAGCAACTGAAAAGAAGCTATAAATAAGAAAAGAAAAAGTATATACCGTTTAATCATTCAAGTTGAAAAATAAGCTAAGCCAATTAATTGGCTTAGCTATGATTAGATTTATAAGATTATAAATTTAGATGTTTTATTATAGCTTTCTGCTGTAATTCGAATAAAATAAACTCCTTGTTCAAAATTATCAGTTTGAATTCTAGAGTTTAATTCGAAATAGTTATCCTCCAATACAATTCGGCCACTTGCATCGTAAATAACTATTTTTGCTATTTCAATTTCTTGACCTAAATTCAGTTGTATATAGTCCGTAGCAGGATTTGGAGATATTAATGCCCGGTTTTCAAAATGTGCCAGACGAACCGAGTTATTTCCAATCCAACTTTCTTTATAGCGAATCTCATTTAATGCAATATCATAAAAGGAATACATTGCTCGCTGACCCTTGGCAAGCTGTTCCAAAATGGAACATGTTGCTGATTTTTCTAATTCATTTGTTTTATAAATATTATTAATATGTTTTACTATTGCAGGTCGCTGAACTTCAAATAATAAAGCCATAGTATGAGCGTCTAACCAAACAGTATCATTTGTAAATTTAACAAATAACTGTGTTTGATTATCGTTACTAACAAATATCTCAATTTTATTCTGCTCTTCCATCATATTATATATATTTAAAGAGTAAACAATTTACAAATCAATATCGGCAAAGATACTTATTATTAAGCCGTAAACTCATCAATGAATTCTAAATCCTCAATCAAAAAGTTCGATAATGTCCCGCGAAAGCCCACAAAATCATAAAAGCCGTCCCGATTTCTCGGGATGGCTTTTATTTTATACCTAAATTCGCTTTTTGCTCTAATTTATTGTTATTCCGTAAATTATGTGGTTGATAAATTCACATATTTATATGGAAACACATTTTTTTCAGAATTACTAATCTTTCAAATTCCGATTCAAAATACTTATTATAAATCGTTTTACAATATCAGCTTCGTCTGACTTACTTGTGGCAATAAAGAGGGTAAGTGAGGCCAGTGCTTCATTATTAATTATGGTTTCATTATGTGTATTCAAAAGTGCATTATTCTTATTAAGAAAGTAAATAAAACATGCTGCTGCTATTCGTTTATTGCCATCTACAAACGAATGGTTTTTCACTATAAAATAGAGCAGGTTTGCTGCTTTTTCTTGGATACTTGGGTAAAGTTCTTGACCGCCAAAAGTCTGTGCTATTTGGTTTATTGAACTATGGAAGCTTTCATCCTTTGGCTTTGCAAACACATCACTTTCAAAATCAGAATACATTTGCTCAATAAAGTTGAGATAATTATCATAAGTAGGAAAAATAGTTTCTTTTTCGGTATTACCTTTGGTATCTAAAGTCTCATGGTCATAGTCATCTAGCAGTTCTAATCCATTTGCAAAGATATTTAGTATCTCATTTCCTATTGTTTCGTTTTGGGCTTCAATAGCACGACTAAGAATTTGTATTCCTGTTTTAAGATGCAATACCTCTTGTTGCTTTTGTTCTAAACGTTGCTCATTAATAGCATATCCTTTAACCAAATAGTCTTTTAAGCGTTGAGTAGCCCATTGCCGGAATTGGGTACCTCTAAATGATTTAACCCTGTAACCCACAGAGATAATTACATCTAAACTATATATATAAACTGGTTTGTCAGAATTAGCAATATGCGTTTTTTGCATATTGCTTTTTTTATCTAATTCGTTTTCTTTAAAAACATTATTTATGTGTCGAGAAATAACTGATTGATCTCTTTCAAAAAGTTGAATAATTTGTTTTTGATTTAACCAAACAGTATCCTCCTCAAATAGTACTTTGATTTGAGTCTGCTTATCATTACTTTGAAATATCTCAATTTTATTCTGTTCTTCCATCTTAATTATACAAATTTAAAGAGTAACTAATTTACAAATTGACTTTTGCAAAGATACTTATTATTAAGCCATAAACTCATTAATAAGCTCCAAATCATCAATCAAAAAGTTCGATAATGTCCCGCGAAAGCCCACTTTCGAGGGGAAATCATAAACAACGGTTTTCCCTCTTTTATTTTTATCTCTTTAAGGGCCAAAATATTTTCCTGCCATACATTCATACAGTGCAATTGAATTGATATTTTCGCTATCTTGCGATTACATTAATCATTAGAAACAGATAAATGAATAAGGTAGAAACTATACTAGTTAATACGGTGCTAGGCAATAAAAGTGAAATTATTGATGTGAATACAAAACTTGAGAAGCTTATTGATGTGTATAATAAAAAGGGTTATAAAGTGTTAAGTTTAACTCCATTAACAAGTGGTGAATTTGATATTGATAGCTATGGTTTTGGATATACTTCTGGAATTGTAGTTGTTTTCGAGAAGGTTGGCTTATAATTATCCTGAGTTTGGATTTTTTTGGCTCTACTTTTAATGGTAATAGTAAGTGCCTTTTGAATATTGTATTATTCAGCATTTTAGGGTTTTGAAAAATATAAAGCATATGAAAATAAACACTAGTGGAGCGCAATACTCCAAAATTACAGCAATAAGTGAGCGAGTACATCGGCTTGAAAAAGAATCAGGTGAAAAGTATTTATACTTGAATCAGGGTGTTAATTCCGTTGTTAATATTAGTTTGAATGAGCTAGTTAAACAAATCGATTTCAATACAAGGGAAGTGCAAGTATATGCCCCCATGAAAGGACGTACTAGTTTGAAAGAGCGTATTAGTCATGAGTACTTTGGGGATAAAGCAAATCTTGATAATATCCTGATTTCGAACGGAGGTATGTCTGGTTTAGATTTGGTTTTTCAAAGTATTGAGGTTGACAAGGTGTTTGTTCCAACTTATTTCTGGGGTTCCTATTTTCATATTTTGAAAATAAGAAATATGGAAGGTGATTTTTATGAAGATTTTTCTGAATTGGAAGCAAATCCTGAATTGTATAAAGACTCAGCAGTAATTATTTGCGACCCAAATAATCCCTTGGGCGATAAGTATGATGATCAGCGATTGATAAGTATAATTAGAGCGTTGAATAATGTGGGCTGTACTATAATTGTAGATAGCCCTTATCGGAAAATATTTTATAATAACGACTATTTCTTTGAGCAATTGGCTCCAATGGAAAATGTGGTTATTGTGGAAAGCTTTTCTAAATCGCTGGGATTGAGTGGTCAGCGTATTGGATTTGTTTATTCTTCGAGTCAAGAGTTAAATACCGAACTGGCTGTTAGGTTAATGTATGCTAATAATGGTGTCAATGCTTTTGCTCAATTGCTAGTAGAAAAGTTGTTTTCTACCATGGAGGGGCGAACGGCTATACAAGAATTTAAGCGTAAAACTACTTGCGATATTTATAAGAATATTAAATATTTACGAAATAGGGGATTGCTTGCTGAAGAGTTTTATAAAGAGTCGGAGCCTATAGGTATTTTTGCCGTGGTGAGTCTTTCTGAAGAGGAGTTGTTAAAGCATAATATAGCCTCGGTTTCTTTATCATTTTTTACTCGAAAGTATAAAGAGAAAGCGGAGAATTACGCCCGAATCTGTGTATCGGTTCCAAATGATGAATTACAAGCATTTTTTGATAAGATTCAAATAGGGTGAAATAAAAAAGCACCAATTCAGACGAATTGGTGCTTTTAGTATTATAAAATCTTAGAGTTTATTTTGCTCCAAACTTATAAACCAAACCAAGGCTTAGCTGCTCGCTAAATTGAGTGCGAGGTCCAAAGCGGTCAAAAGATCCATTTCCATTATCATCAATTCCGATAGGGGTATTATCATCATATATAAGATGAGTTTTTATTTGAGCATTTAAGAAATCGTTTACTTTCATGGTGATTACTACTTGCCAATCCACATCAATATTCTGTGGCTGGTCTAAATAATCAGAATAAAGCTCAAGGATAGTTGCAAAATTAACATTCTTAAAAATGTCTTTTTCGTAAACCAGTCGTATGTATGCACCAACCTCTGTTTTTAGCATTTTTCCTTCAGTAATTATATTTCCAGCAGTGTCCAATACAGCTTTCTCCACACCAAAAGCACCAGCATTAGCTAAGTTCTGATCATTAACAACAATCCAACGAGCTGTGGCAGGTGATAAGTAAAGTGAAAAATGCTTATTTGGCTTATAATCCATACCCAAACCAAACTTAATGTACGCTGGGGCCAAAAAGCCAGAGATCATTACTTCAGTAGTATCAGTTGGATATTCATAGCCAATTAATGACTGGGTTTTGAAATTGAATAGAGTAGAGTAGTACCAATGTTTTGTTGCTTGATGACCAAACTTACTGTTGAGCTCAATTTTATCTTCAGTTTTAGTATAAAAACCATTTCCAATTTGAGAAGTTCCCAAGTTGAAAATAAGCATATTATCCCAAATATTTTTGCCTTTTTTATAATGAGCTTCCAATAGTAAGTTACCAGTGGCAGACAAACTGTTTTCACCACCCTGAGCCCAGTTTTTAAATCCTGTTTGTGCTCCATAAACCCCAATTAAACCACTTGTGGCCCAGGAAGTATCCTTCTGGGCAAAAGCACCAAAACTGCTGATTAATAATATAATAATTAAAAATTGTTTCATGTCTATAATTATTTAGTTTCGTTAAAAATATGAACATCGGTTTGTGGAAACGGAATACTAATGTTATTAGCATCAAAAGCCTTCTTTACATTTTCATTCATTCCAAAGAATACATCCCAATAGTCAGCACCTTTAACCCATACACGCACAGCAAAGTTTACTGAGCTATCAGCCAATTCGCTAACTCCAATAAATGGTTCAGCAGGAATTTTCAAAATTTGAGGAAATTTAGCAATCTCTTCAAACATTACTTTCTTTGCTTTGTCGATATCATCACCATATCCAATTCCGAAAGTGAAATCAACACGACGTACAGGCTCAGAAGAAAAATTAGTCATTGTGGAGTTTGATAAGCCTCCATTAGGTATGATAATACGCTTATTATCAACGGTAGTCATGATGGTGTTAAAGATTTGAATTTCTTTAATCACGCCCATTTGGCCATTAGCCTCAATGAAGTCACCTACTTGAAATGGTTTGAAAACCAAAATCATTACTCCCCCAGCGAAGTTTTGTAAAGTACCCGAAAGTGCCATACCAATGGCTAAACCTGCGGCTCCTAAAATAGCAATAAAGGAGGTCATTTCTATTCCCAACATGCCCATGGCACTAATTACCACTAATACCTTTAATAAACTAGCCACTAAGCTACTGATAAAAGGTACCAACGAATCATCAAACTTTCCTTTGTTTAATGCTTTTCGTACTTGTTTTGCAACTACGCTTGCAATTTTAAATCCAATAATAAGTACGAGTATTGCACCAATTACTTTTGGACCATATTGTATAGCCATCTCTTTAATCTGTTCTAGGTATTTTTCCATACCTTCCAATTGTTGGATAGTTTCATTCATCTAGTTAAAATTTTAATAAATAGTGATTTTAATAATTAAGTAATTAATTGCCAAAATTACAATTATTATTTACTTAAGCAATGTTTTTTACACAAATATCAATTAATCTGTTAAAATTGACTGATGTTTTCAGTATTTGATGTGTCATGGAAAGAAATAGTCTAACATGACCAAAATTGAACTATTATTTTTGAAAGCTAAACTAGACTAAAATCGAAAAGTTAAGCCTGCCATAAAACTAATTCCAGCCTGTGGAAAATAGCCGGCCATATTATAATATCCTGCTTTTTCGCTTGCATTAGAGTAGGGGTCACCAAAAGAACCATCGTAGCTACCATCACCTGATTTATACTGATAAACCCATGCATTGCTAATGTAGCTTGTATTAAATATATTATTGATGCTGAAATTTAATGCTATATTTTTAATGTATTTATTTTTGATATTATAGTTAAACCTTAGATCAGTAGTGAAGTATGCATCTAGCATTCGCTCTTTGCTTGATGAGTTGTCGATGTATTGTTCACCAACATATTTTGAATTAATTGCAATATTGAAGTTTTTCAATGGTTTGAATTCAAATTGATTTCCGATAATAATATTGGGAGAAAATGCAATATTAGTTGTGCCCAATTCTGTTTCATGCTGAATGCCGGTATCCCAATCGTCAACATATTCAGTGAAATTTGCAATTTTATTTTGACTAAATGTGGCATTTGCCGACCAATTCAACCATTTTGCAATATGTGCTGCAGCCATAAGTTCAATTCCTGCCCGATACGATTTGTCCACATTAGTCATTATTGCTGTTCCCACATTATTAATTTTACCAGTCATAATAAGTTGGTCGGTATAGTCCATATAATACAGGTTGGCTTGTACTTTGAATTTGGTAGCTGTATATTCATAACCAGCTTCGTAATCAATCATAAACTCGGCAATGGGCTCATTTCCCACATCGGCATCACGAAAGTCGTTGCGTGTGGGTTCTTTTTGAGCAACAGCTGCTGAAAAATATATGCTATTATGACTATTCAATTCATAATTAGCACCAATTTTTGGGTTTACAAATTCGAAATGGTGGTATCCATCTAGATTTTTAAAATCGTCGTGTACACCACTCATCCAGTAGTCAATCATTTGATATTGAAGGTCGCCATAAATACTAAAAGCTTCGTTAATGTCATAGCTAGCTTTGACAAAGAAATTGAAGTTGTTTTTTAAGCCATTATTTCGGTAGTACTCATAGTCTTTCCCCATTTGTGCATATTCTGCCCAAATTATTTTGCCAAAGTGATCGCCATTATACTGATTGAAAGAAGTTCCAATATTGACACGGAGATTTTTCTTATTATCATAGTTTACTGAGGCTGTTACTCCATAAAAATCATTATCTAACCATTTTTGACGTACTAAGTCGCTACGTGTAATAGTGTCGTTACCAATATAATAAGGGCCTAGGCCATATTTTGAGAGTTTGGCATTTTCCTTATATGTTTCATAATAGCCACGACCTTTGGTATAGTGCAATGCTGCATTGAAATTCCAATGACTGTTTATTTCTTTGGAGTAAATCATTTGATAATTATCTTGTTGGTAATTATCAGTTTCATTGTCGTAAGTGTACGGATTATAGGTGGGATTACTTTCCAATGAATCCTTAGGAACACCGTACCAAGCTTGGTAGGTTTTTTCTTTTCCCGAAAAAATATTGAAGCGTAAAATACTACGTTTTCCATAGTATGCTCCTGATACATAAAAGGATTTTAGGTCGGAGCTAGCACGATCTATATAGCCATCAGATGATACCTTTGAAAGGCGAGCATCCACACTCCATTTATTATCAATGAGACCAGTGGAAGTACTCAAGCGATAGCGTTGTGTATTAAAACTACCATAGGTAAGCCCAATCTCGGCAAATGGTTTTAGACTGAGTTTTTGGGTTTGCATATTTATGCTTGCACCAAATGATGCAGTACCATTGGTAGATGTACCCACGCCTCGTTGTACTTGAATGCTATTTAGAGAAGAAGCCAAATCTGGCATATTTACCCACCATACGCCTTGACTCTCAGGGTCGTTCATAGGAATGCCATTTACGGTAACATTGATACGACTAATGTCGGTTCCACGAATACGCATGCCAGTATATCCCACGCCAGTACCTGCATCTGATGTGCTTACCAAACTAGGAGTCATATTCAATATATATGGAATGTCTTGGCCTATATCAGCTTTTCGTATATCTTCTTTGTCAAGATTTTGAAATGTGGTTCCAGATTTTTTTGTGGCGCGTAAGGCCGTAATGACAACCTCATCCTCAAGTATTGAAGTGGGAGAGAGGCTAATTGTTATATTCTCGTTTTTTGATAGCTTTACTTCCACTTCTTTATCTTCAAAGCCCATAAACGATACATGCAATGTATAGGTTCCCGCTTTTAGATTATTGATGGTAAATTTACCATCCTTATCACTTACAGCTCTTCTAAAAGTTTGATTTAGGGTGATATGTGCAGCAGGCAAACTCTTATTGTCTTGATTATTACGTACGCTACCTGAGATACTGAATTGTGCCCATATTGTTATAGGCATGATGCTCAGTATAAGCAATGTTAAAGTAATTTTTTTAAGCATTTGATTTTGTTTATTAGATAAAACTTTAAAGACCAACATGGGGTATGTAGTTCTTTATTAATTAAGTTTCCCTAATCGATGAGCAAAATAAAAAATACATAATGACCTAAGGCAGCTAGCTTTGCCTAAATAATCACTCTATATAGTCTATTGAACTTATCCCTTCCTACGCCGGCATTATCCGGTTCAGGTTCTTGGGTTTGATCTCAGCCCGCTAGAGCACCCCTTGATGAAATCCCTGCAAAATTACATATTATTTTCTTTGCTAGGCCTAAATTTTTAGCTTGATTTCAAAAATATTGACATCTATTAAGCGTTGACTATGTAAATAAAAAAAGCTCCTTCCATAGCTAAATGCTTAAATGAAAGGAGCTTAATACTGTATTTTTTTAATTAGTTTGAAGTAATTCGCCTTGCACATTTAATATAACTTGCGGATTTGTAGGGTCGTTTGTGATGACAGTAATCGTTTTATGCTGTCGGCCACGTCGTCCTTTGGTGTCAAATTCTACAACAATATCAGTGCTTTTACCTTTTTTGATATGTGTTGATGTTGGCTTAGTAGCTGTACATCCACAACTGGCTTTTACTTTACGTATAATTAACTCTTGTTTTCCTTCGTTTGTAACTACAAAACTAAATTTGATAAGGGTACCAGACTTAACTTTCCCAAAATCATAAGTTGTTTTATTAAAAACTATTTTCGGTGCCTTTTTTAGTTGCTTTTCAGAGATGTTTGAAAAATCTTGAGAAAGAATTGCACTGATAGTAAGTGTTTTCATTGCTTGCTGAGCATCATTGGTTTGGATAGCTATACGATCATAAACTAAACCAAAATCATTCTTTTTATTTGCATCATAAGTTACAACAATATAACCGACTGTTTTTGGTTGAAGTGTATTACTTGGCAACATTTTTACCTTTATATGTGAAGGCAAATTATGAAAACTTATTTCCATTGGATGAGACCAGTTGTTATATACTTTCATGCTGTCAGTACGTATTTCTGAAAGTTTAGTATCGTTAAACGCCAAGTGGTTTGACATAAGTTTTAAATTTCCCATACTGGTAGGAAAAAGGTCAGCAGGTGATTTTTGACGAGGTGTTACAGTACCTTTAATAAACAATACTGTATTAGGATGGTCGGGGTCGTTTACCGTTACAGTAATTGTTTTACGAAATGGACCAGGTCTATGAGCAGTGTGATAGGTGGCTGATACAAAACCTTTTTCACCAGGTTTTATCACGTTTTTCGAATAATCAGAGGCAGTGCAACCACAACTTGTCTTTACTTTTAGTATTTTAAGATCTCCTTGCCCTGTGTTGGTAAAAACATATTTAGCAACAGCATTTTTAATCTCTTCTTTAATAGTTCCAAAATCATGAGTGGTTTTTTCAAATTTGATTTTACCACTTTGTGCCATTACGCTAATTCCTGAAAAGACAATAAGCACAATTAATAGGCTTTGTTTAATACTATTCATTATTATATAGGTGTTATAGGTTAATAATCATTTAATACTTGTACGACATAGACCCGAAACTTTCAAAAAGGTTTAATGGGTTCAAAAATCTATTTGATAATGTTGACAAAAGTAGTAAGTTTTATACAATAGCCATGAAATGTTTCCGTTTTTTTTGACAATATTAATAGTAGTTTTGGGGCTCTATTTTTTTATAGAGTCAGGATTAATAATATAAACAATCAAATCAATATATATATGAATAGAGGTATTATAGTAATCGTATTATTTTTTATTTCATTTAGCTTAAAAGCACAGATTCTGCATGTGCCTACAACACCATTAGTTGAAGAAGATGTAATATCGGCGAAAACCAAGGAATTTACGCTTGAAAATGGCATGAAAGTATATCTTTTCCCAAATTCAAAAATGCCCGATGTGATGGGTGCTGTGGTAGTGAGGGGTGGAGCAAGTCTTGATGCTAAAGATGGCGAGGGTACTGCCCATTATTTTGAGCATATGATGTTTAAAGGTTCTCAAAAACTTGGGACTATAAATTATAAAGCTGAAAAAGTTTATTTAGACTCCATTCGTGAAGCATATGAATTATTGGCTTTGGCTGATGGTGATGAAGTGTTTCGTAATGGAATGTTAAAAAAAATTGATAGATTATCGCAGAATGCTGCCGAATTTGCAATTCCTAATGAATTTAGTAAAGTAATGGCAAGCATTGGTTCCACTAGATTAAATGCCTATACTACCTATGAAAATATTGTATATCATAATCATTTTCCGGCTGAAAGCATGGATGTATGGTTGAAGTTACAAGTTGACCGGTTTTCATATCCTGTTTTCCGATTGTTTCAATCAGAGCTAGAAACTGTTTACGAAGAGAAAAATATGTCCATGGATAACAGCTTTCGTAATATATTTGAAGAGCTGTATAAAAACTTTTACCCCAATTCAGTATATGGTAAACAAACAGTTTTGGGCAGTGTGGAAAGCCTAAAAACACCATCCATTAGTAAAATGGAAACCTACTTCAAAAAATACTATGTAGGTAATAATATGGCTTTGATTTTAGTAGGTAATTTCGATATTGAGGATATTTACGGTAAGCTTAATATGACATTTGGCTCTATTAGACATAGCGATTCGAAAAAACCTGAAATTAGTGGTTCTGAATCAGCATTTGATGGCCGTGTAATAGTAAAAAAGAAAATGAGTCCAATTCCAATAGGTATTCTGGGTTTTAGAACTGTACCTAAAGGACATGACGATGAATTGGTTCTTGAAGTAATAAATCAGTTGCTTAGCAATGAGCAATCGACAGGTTTATTGGACCAGTTGAGCTTAAGCAATGATTTGATGTTTGTTCAGTCTATTATGGATAATCATTACGACATGGGCGGTAGTTTTATTGCTTATGCTACAAAACCTTTTGTGCAGTCGTTGAGTAATGGTGAGAATTTAGTATTGGAGCAACTTAATAAGTTAAAACAAGGAGATTTTAGTGATGACCTATTGAAAGCGGTAATTGTTAATAAACAAAAGGAGTTTACATTAGGAATGGAAAGTGCAGATTTTCAAACTAATATAATTATCGATGCTTTTATGAGTAATCAATTGGCTGAGAAAAAAATTAGTAACTATACTCAGCTGAAGAGGATAGATAAGCGTCTGATTACTGCAGTAGCCACTAAATACTACGGTGATAATTATTTAGCTTTTCAATCAAAAATGGGTTTCCCAAAAACTACAAAAATTGAAAAACCAGATATTACGCCATTAAATCCTGCAAATCTTGGTGAGCAATCTAGTTTGGCTAGGATTATTTCTAATATAGGAGTCAATAGTATATCACCAAAGTTTATTGATTTTGAAAATGATGTGTTAAGTTCTGATATTTATGGAAATTTGCATTTATACTTTACCAAAAATAGTATTAATAATATTTATTCGTTTCAACTAAAAATTGGTGTGGGTACATATGAAAAGATGGACTTGGAGTTCGTGTCAGAATACCTTAACATGGCTGGAATTGAAAAGAAAGGTTTTAAGGATTTTAGAACGGGCTTGCAGCTTACGGGTACTGCAATAACTACTCATGTTGATCGAAGCTTTTTCTATATCGATATGACTGGTTTTGATGATAATTTTCAAAAAGATTTACAAGCAATAAAGCAACTACTGACTAAAACCGAGCGCAATGAAGATGCCATAAAGAAAGTGGTTAAAGAGGCATCAATGGAGTATAAGTTTATTAAAGGGGATTTAGCAATGCAGTCCAAAGCTTTGCATGATTATGCTGTTTATGGTAATCAGTCGCCTTTTTTAAGAAAACTGAGTAAAAAGGACATGAAAAAAATGACTATTGATGGTGTCTTAAGCTCCATAAATAGTTTGTTAAAGTATGAAACAGAGATTCATTATGTTGGAGGTAAACCTGTTGGGGAAGTAAAATCAATAATAGAAAGTGCTGGTATTTTTTCTTCAGAATTGATACCAACACCATCTCCAGTGTTTATTCCATTGCCTGTATTGGCAGCAAATGGTGTGTATTATATGAATAATAAAAAAGCGGTTCAAAGTCACATTAAAATTACGATACCAAGTAAAAGAGCGGATATTAGCGATAGAGAGTATGTAAATGCATTTAACAAATACTTTGGTCTAGGAATGTCTTCAATGGCTTTTAGAGAAATTAGAGAGTATCGTTCGTTAGCTTATGGTGTTTATGCTTATTTAAACGTGCCTTTTAGTTTCTTTAATAGTACAAGTCTTATTGGAGCAATGACTACTCAGGGTGACAAAACCAACGAGGCTGTTAGTACTTTTATTAATGTAATAGATAGTATGCCCAGTGCCGATAAAAACTTTGAAACATATAGGAGCTCTTTACTATTGTCTTTTAATTCTAATTCTCCCACTTTAAGAAATCAATCAAAGTATGTTGCCTATTGGAAACGTCAAGGGTATAAAAAAGACCCTAGGGTTTCAGAGCTGAATACTATAAGGAATATGAAATTGATTGAGCTTAAGAGCTTTCATACTACTTTTGTTTTCAATCATAAATATGTATTGAGTGTGGTAGGAGATTCGAAACGAATAAATATGGAACAGTTTAAAGAAAACTTTGGAAACTATACAACGCTAAAATTAAAGCAAATTTATAAGAAATAGTATTGTTTGTATTTTATTGAATAATAAATAGATAAGCCCCTTTTGAAATACATCAAAAGGGGCTTATTAATTAATAGATTTTTAACGATCTATTTTGTAGCTTCTCCTTGATCAACAACCGACATATGAGCATATGTACCATCGTCAAGGTTTTTCTTAACGGCCTTAAAAGCCTTTAATGTGTATTCTACATCTTTTACCGTATGCATAGCTGTAGGAATCAAGCGAAGTAAAATTACATCTTTTGGTACTACAGGATAAACTACTACCGAACAAAATACATTATGCTTTTCGCGTAAATCAAATATAAGATTGGTCGCCTCAGGTATTCCACCTGATAGGTATACAGGCGTTACTGGAGAATTGGTTACCCCAATTTCAAAACCAGCCTCTTTTAAACCACTTTGTAAGGCGTTTACCACAGTCCAAAGCTGTTCTCGCAGTTCGGGCTTAGTTTGTAAAAGTTCTAACCTTTTTATTGCTCCTATAACCATAGGCATAGGAAGAGATTTGGCAAACGTTTGCGAACGCATAGTATATTGTAAGAAATCGATTATCTCTGTTGGGCCAGAAATAAAAGCTCCGATACCAGCCATTGATTTAGCAAATGTTCCAAATATTAAGTCCATATCATCGGCTACGCCAAAATGCTCAGGAGCACCTGCGCCAGTTTCACCCATAGTTCCAAAACCGTGAGCATCGTCAACCAAAATACGGAAATCAAAATCTTTTTTAAGAGCAGCAATCTCATCTAGTTTTCCCATATCACCGGCCATTCCAAAAACACCCTCAGTAATAAGCATGATTCCACCTTTGCTTTCGGCAGTACGCTTGGTGGCAAAACCTAGCATTTTTCGAGCTCGCTCAATATCATTGTGTGGAAATACAAAACTTTTTCCTCCTTTTGCTTTATGCAAATAGATACCATCCATAATACTTGCATGACATTCCGAATCGTAAACAATTACATCATTACGATCAGCCATAGCATCGATTACCGACATAATTCCTTGATAACCATAGTTCAAAAGAAAACCACGTTCTTTGCCAACAAAATCAGCAAGCGATTGTTCTAGTTGCTCATGGTATTTTGTTTGTCCCGACATCATACGAGCACCCATAGGGTAGGCCATTCCATATTTTATAGCCGCATCAGCATCTGCCTTACGAACTTCTGGATGATTAGCAAGTCCAATATAATTATTCAGACTCCATACTAATTGCTCTTTTCCTTTAAACATCATTCGAGGTCCAATTTCGCCTTCCAATTTTGGAAAAGCAAAGTAACCATGCGATGTGTCCATATATTTACCAATGTTTCCTGGTCGGTCAAGTACTCTCTTAAATATATCCATTCAATTATGTGTTATAAATTAGGTTGCAAATGTAAGAAAAGCATTATTACAACACTCATATTTAACAACTCTTAATATGAAATTAATTACATGCATTAATAAAAGGTCTAAATAGGTTAAAACATTAAATATAAATTACTTTTCATAGATATTCTTTTTTATTAATACCAAAATGCTACGTTTGTTTTTAATATGTATATAGTTGATATACAAATATAAATGAGTTTATTTAGATTGCTTAAGAATAAAATTTATTTAAATGGGTGTATAAAATGGAAATAATATCTTATATTTGTGAGATACTACTTACACAGTATAAAAACAGCTCACCATTCAGATATATTCAAAATCTTGCTCTACAACGTCCTTTGAATTACTAGAATCAATACCAGAACCCGTCAAAAAACGCAATTATTATGAAAAAAATTACACTAACAATTTTACTAAGCCTAATAACAGGCTTTATGATGGCGCAAACTAATACACTATGGGGAATGACAAGTGGTGGTGGAATATATGGGGCTGGTGTTATATTTCGAACCGACAGTATAGGAAATAACCAAACTGTGGAATATTCTTTTCTTGCACAAAATATTGGAAAAAACCCTACAGGAGATTTATGTCAAGCCAGTAATGGTAAGCTATATGGAGTGACAGATAAAAGAGGGCAGTACAACAAAGGAGTTATATTTGAATATGATACGTTAAACAATAGTTATACAGTACTTTTTAATTTTAATGATACGCTAGGGAGCTACCCACATGGATCATTAGTTCAAGCCTCCAATGGGAATTTATATGGGATGACAGTATATGGTGGGGTAAATAGTTGTGGCGTAATCTTTGAGTATAATCCTTCAAACAACGCATTTACAAAAAAAGTAGATTTTGACGGAGCTAATAAAGGTAAAAATCCATATTATGGTTCATTAGTTCAAGCCACTAGTGGAAAACTATATGGGATGACAGCATATGGTGGGGTAAATAGTTGTGGCGTAATCTTTGAGTATAATCCTTCAAACAACGCATTTACAAAAAAAGTAGATTTTGACGGAGCTAATAAAGGTCAAGGGCCATTTGGTTCATTAGTTCAAGCCACTAGTGGAAAACTATATGGCATGACACGTAGAGGTGGATTAAATGATTTAGGCGTAATCTTTGAGTATAACCCTTCAACCAACGCATTTACAAAAAAAGTAGATTTTGACGGAATTAATAAAGGTCATTATCCATATGGTTCATTAGTTCAAGCCTCCAATGGAAAATTATATGGAATGACATCTAATGGTGGAGCAAATGGCAAAGGTACACTCTTTGAATATAACCCTGCAAACAACGCATTTATAAAAAAAATAGATTTTGATGGAACTAATAAAGGTGAATCTCCACAAGGTTCATTAGTTCAAGCTAACAATGGAAAACTATATGGGATGACAACCTATGGGGGAGTAAATAGCTTAGGTACGCTCTTTGAATATAACCTTTCAAATAACACATTTACAAAAATAGTAGATCTTGATGGAACTAATAAAGGTCATTATCCATCTGGTTCATTAGTACAAGCAACTAATGGAAAATTATATGGAATGACTACCTATGGAGGATTAGGCGGCGAGTATGGTGATGGTATTATATTTAGCTTTAATCCCTCAAATGATAGTTTTATAAAAAAAATTGATTTTAATTATTCGCCTCTCGGTAATCAACCTTATGGATCACTATTATTAACTTCAAACGGGAGACTATATGGGTTTACTAAAGAAGGAGGGCAATATGGTTACGGAGTCCTTTTTGAATATAATATTATAACTCATAATTACACGAAAAAAATTGATTTTGACATGGCAAATAATGGAAGTACGCCTCATGGTTCCTTAATGCAAGCTTCTAATGGCAAATTATATGGAATGACAGCTCAAGGTGGGACAAGTTATAGAGGTACAATCTTTGAATTTAACCTATCAAATAGCACTTTTACTAAATTAATTGATTTTGACTGGATTAATAATGGTGATACACCCCAGGGTACTTTAATGCAAGCCTCCAATGGGAAGTTATATGGAATGACAGCCTCTGGTGGAGTAGGTAATCTAGGTATGCTTTTTGAATTTAACCCTTCAAACAACGTACTTACAAAAAAAGTAGATTTTGATGGGCTTAATAATGGGCAGAGTCCTCACGGTTCATTAATTCAAGCCTCCAATGGAAAACTATATGGGATGACACCTTTAGGTGGAGTATATAATAAAGGAGTACTCTTTGAGTATAATCCTTCAAACAACGCATTTACAAAAAAAATAGATTTTGATGGAACTAATAAAGGTAAAAATCCACGTGGATCATTAGTTCAAGCCTCCAATGGGAAGTTATATGGTATGATAAGCTCTGGTGGAGTAAATAATAAAGGAGTAATTTTTGAATATAACTCTTCAAACAATGCATTCACAAAAAAAGTAGATTTTAATGGAACTAATATAGGTGATGCTCCATATGGTTCATTAGTGCAAGCTTCGATTGGAAAATTATATGGTATGACATATATGGGTGGTCAATATGATCAAGGGGTAATATTTGAGTATAATCCAATAACAGATACCCTAATAAAAAAGACTGATTTTAATAATACAAACGGTTCTAAAGCTTTTGGTAATTTAATTGAGGTGGCTTTAAATTTTTCGAGTTTCACTACCTCCCAAACTATTTTCACGGCGCCACCTTTCAACCCAAGTTTTACAAATACCAGCTCAGGTTATACCAACTACACTTGGAATTTCGGTGATGGGAATATGAGTAATCAATTAAACCCTACCCATACTTATCAATACAATGGAAGCTATACGGTTACGCTTTTTGCCACTGATACTATGAGTAATACAACAGATACAGTCTCAACGGTAATTAGCTGTAGTGGAGGGGCAAGCAATCCGTGTAATTTTATAGCAGAGCTTACTCAACCACAGTCGTCGGCGATTATATGTGTGGGCGATAGCTTTAGACTTAGTGCTACCCCTAATAATAGCGTTACCTATGCTTGGGCATATAATGGTGCTATTATTCCCAATGCTACCGATTCTATTTTCTATGCCAAAAATCAAGGTTTTTATATGGCAGTATTAAGCAATGCTTCTTGCTCGCAAGTTACAAGCAACTATTTTGTCTTGTCAAATTATACCGCTACAACTCCAATAATCAGCATTATAGGAAGTATATCTCCTTGCTCCAACGATAGTTTAATGTTAGAGGCATCTGCGGGTTTTACTACATACAACTGGAGTAATGGAAAAACTGGACAGAGTATTTACACATCAACTTCGGGTAGATTCATAGTTGAAGCCTACGATAATAATACGTGCATAAATACTTCCGCAGAAACCATTATTAACGTATCTTTAGCAGATGCTCCAAAAATATGTGCAGTAAGTGTTGATGATAATAGCAATCATATTATTGTTAAATGGCAAGCGGTAACTACACAAAAAATTGATAGCTTTAGAGTATACCGAGAAAGCAGTATTACAAATATTTATGATTATATTGGAGGTGTAGCATATTCTGCATCTCTTGAGTTTGAAGACATGAACTCAAATGTAGGAGTTCGCCAATATGCCTATAAAATCACAGCCATTGATACCTGTGGCAAGGAAACCCCAGTAAGTTTAAAGCATAAAACCATGCACCTAATGATTAATGAAGCAACCAATAATCATTGGAATCTAATCTGGCGACCTTATGAGGGTTTTAGTTTTGGATCCTATAAAATATATAGAGGAACAGATAGTACAAATATGACCTTGCTAACTACTATTTCTAGCAATAATACTTCATATACAGATTTAACAAACCCAAGTGGCAATGTATTTTACCAGCTTGAAGTAGTATCTAACGACCCATGTGGAGCAAAGGTTAATGGTATATCTCGAAGTAATATTTTTAATACAAAGAATGCTAGTGGTTTAGGGATAGGCTCAGCCTCAGTAAATGGAATAAGTATGCTCTTATTCCCCAATCCAAACAATGGAAATTTTACCCTAGAAATAAATTCTACTTCCAATAAAACCCAAGATTATCAATTGGAAGTTTATTCGGTGATGGGTAAACTTATTCACCAAGAAAAGCTCAGTGGAAATGCAAACATTAAAAAGCAGATGCATTTTGAGACTTTGAGCAAAGGGGTGTATTTTGTTAGATTACGAAGTGAGGATGGTGTGCTTACTGCTCGGTTTGTGGTAGAGTAAAATTTGTTGAATTGATGAGTTGTTGATTTGTGTTGAATCACGAACAATAGACAATAAATTTGAAAAAATAAAAATATTATCGAATTACACGAATCATTTTCCGTTAATGGGAAATAAGTAATTCGATTAATATGTGTAATTCGATGATAAAAAAGAAATTAAGAATTTGTTAAATTCACCAAATAGGGGATAAATAAAAAGTATATTTATCCCCTATTTAGTAAAAGTCGTAATTCGGTATTATAGTTTCTTCTGAATTGTTATAGCCAACAGTACGCATAATAAAGACATAAATATTATGAGGAAAATTATATTAAGCTTTTTATTAGTCAGTTTAACTATTGGAATTACTGCTGCTCAAGATGTAAAACTTGATTGGGCTAAGTCAGCGGTTGGATATTCAGGAATGAATGAGGAGGGTAGCTCTATTGATATTGATGTTTTAGGAAATATTTATACAACAGGATATTTTCAAGGCGTCGTAGATTTTGACCCAGGAAGTATGGTCTATAATTTAAATGCAGTTGGTATTGATGATATTTTTATTCAAAAATTGGATTCTAGTGGAAATTTTATTTGGGCTAAGTCGATGGGCGGAATAGGTTGGGAAAAATCATTTGCGATTTGTCTTGATGATTCAGGTTATGTTTATACGACAGGATGTTTTATGGACACTGTTGATTTTGATCCAGCAAATGGAATATATAATTTAAAAACGGCTGGTTTGTCTGATATTTTCATACAAAAATTAAACTCTGATGGGGACCTTATTTGGGCTAAGTCTATGGGTGGCAGTTTGGAAGATGAAGGTCACTCTCTAAGTATTGATGCTTTTGGAAATGTATATATTGTAGGGTATTTTGAAGGGCTTGCAGATTTTGACCCAGGAAGTGGAGTCTTTAATTTAACTTCTAATGGCGATAAGGATATTTTTATTACAAAATTAGATTCAGATGGAAACTATATTTGGGCTAGGTCTATGGGTGGATATTTAGAGGATAATGGAACCTCCATTGTTCTTGATAATTCAGGAAATATTTATACAACAGGATATTATAATGGTATCGTAGATTTTGATTTAGGAAGTGGGGTGTATAACTTGACATCTTCTGGAAGTAATGATATTTATATTCAAAAGTTAGATCCTAATGGAAATTTTATTTGGGCGAAGTCTCTTGGAGGAAATTCAGATGATAAAGGGAATTCCATTTGCCTAGATGCTTCTGGAAGTGTTTATACAACAGGTTATTTTATTGGTACAATAGATTTTGACCCAGGAAGTGGAACGTATAATTTAAGTTCTGCTGGATTTTTGTCAGATATTTTTATTCAAAAAATGGATTCTGTTGGAAATTTTATCTGGGCAAAGTCGATGGGAAATACTGGTTGGGATAAAGCATTCTCCATTTGCCTTGATAACTCAGGAGATATTTATACTACAGGTTATTTTGAAGGTACTGTAGATTTTAACCCTGGAAGTGGAACCTATAGTCTAATTTCTGCTGGTAGCATGGATATTTTTATTCAAAAATTGGATTCCAGTGGCAGTTTTATTTGGGCTAAGGCAATGGGGGGATATAATTGGGATCAAGCTAATTCTATTAGACTTGATGCTTATGGAAATGTTTTTACAACAGGTTACTTTATTGGTACAGCAGATTTTGACCCAGGAAGTGGAACTAATAATTTAGTTTCTACCAATGATAAGGATATTTTTATTCAGAGATTAAAATCTTATTATCCACCAAGTTTTGTAAGCTCCCAAACTAATTTTGCTGCTCCACCGTTTAATGTAATGTATACAAATACAAGTATCGATACTATAAATAAAAGTTGGTTGTGGAAATTTGGCGATGGCAATTCGAGTTTGCTAGTAAGTCCATCGCATACATTCCTGTATAATGGGACATACCAAACCATTTTATATGCCATCGATACAGTAACTGGTAGTATTGATTCTGCCAGTGCAGTGATTTCATGTTCTGGTTTAGGATTTACTACTGCTACTAAAGAAAGCAGTATCAAACTCTCGCTATTTCCTAATCCAAACAAAGGTCGATTTACATTGAGTATTGATAATTTGAATCCAAAATTAGATGAAATGTATTTAATTGATATTTACTTTGTAACAGGCCAATTAGTGCACAGTAAAGAAATAAAGGGAGGAGGCTTGGTAAAAACAAATATGCAAATGGAAAGCCTAAGCAAAGGAATGTATTTCTTAAGCCTGAAAACTCATAATAATATTATTATTACTCGTTTTGTAGTTCAATAGACTTAGAATTATTAATAAAAAAATTTACGGAATCCGCTAATCTAAATATATATTTATATCTTTGACCAATCGTTCAGTCAAAAATATACATATGAAACAAAAAACAATAGGGTTAGCACTTAGTGGGGGAGGAAATCGAGGAGCCATACACCTAGGAGTTCTTCATGCTTTTGATATTAATAAGATTAAGATCGATGCTATTTCAGGAACTAGTGCTGGTGCAATTGTTGGATCTTTATATTGTGCTGGATATTCAGCAATTGATTTGAAGTCTATTTTGGAGTCTCAAACAATGGGTAAAATGCTCCATTTTTCACTAAAGAAAACGAGTATTGCTAATATGAATGGTTTACGCAAAATTTTGGAAAATCATATTGCCTCGAATTCTTATGATGTGTTAACCAAGAAATTATACGTTTGCGCAAGCAATATGGATGATGCTAAATCTGAAATATTCTCAACAGGTGATTTATTTACTCACGTATGTGCCTCATCCTGCATTCCTATTATTTTCGAACCTATAATTATGGATAACAAACATTATATTGATGGTGGTTTATTTAATAATTTGCCTGTTGATCCATTAATAGGTAAATATGATACGATTATTGGAATTCATGTAAACAATTATAAAATTACAGGAGATTATTCAATCAAAACCATTGCAAATCATATATTTTCCACAGTAATAAAAGAGAATGTAAAACGAAATATTCCTAAATGTGATTTCTTTATTAACCCAGAATTGAAAGAGCCTTATGCAACTTTTAGTAAAAAGAATGTCAATTTACTTTTTGACATAGGCTATAAGGTAGGGATGGAGTTTTTAATTAAAAATAGCTTTATATAAAATGGCACCAAGAACTGAAGAGCAATTTGAGGAAATACGTAATATTAAGGTAAATCTTATTGTGAAAACGGCTATGGAGTTGTTTGCTATAAATGGTTATGATAGCACTTCTATTAGTAATATTGCGAGTGCAGCAGGTATTTCCAAAGGGTTGATGTATAATTATTTTTCGAGTAAGGATGAATTACTTAAAAAAGTAATGCTATCTGGAATGGAAAATTTTATGCTATTTTTAGAAGTAAAGGATGTTGATAGCATAAAGAAAGAAGAGATTGTTGCTTTTATTGATGGAAATTTTAATTTATTGCAAGAGAATACCGAGTACTATAAGCTATATTTTTCCTTGGCTTTTCAACCCAAAGTATTTGCACTATTATCAACTGAATTTATGGTAATATTTGAGCAGCTTATTGAGAAATTAGTATTGTACTACACTCAAAAAGGAGCTGATAAGCCCTATGCAAAAGCAAGATTATTACTTGCAACTTTTGATGGTATAGGCATTCATTATCTTAGCGATATTGAATATTTCCCTTTGGATGATGTACGTAAATTGACAATTGAGATGTTATAAAATGATAATTAGAAGAATAAAGATTAAACTATTGAGGATATGATTAAGAAATTAAAAAAGAGTTTATTATTAATATTACCAATTGCATTATTAGCTTTGTTTTTACAAGGAAAAACAGAACTAACAGGATTGGAGATAGTAACGAAAGCAAATGATTTGCGCTATGGGGAAACCAGTGTAGGTGGTATGGATATGACATTGGTGCGTCCCACATGGAAGCGTACCATAAGCATGAAAATGTGGACCAAGGGAACCGATTATTCCATGGTGATTATTACTGCTCCAGCTAAAGAAAAGGGGCAGGTGTTTATGAAACGTAAAATGGAAATGTGGAATTGGATTCCTAAAATTTCACGCATGATTAAGCTTCCGCCTTCCACCATGAGCCAAGGCTGGATGGGGTCAGATTTTACCAATGATGATATGATGAATGAGGGTTCTATCGTAAATAAGTTTAGTCATAAAGTTTTGCGTAGCGAGAAGTTTGAGAATATGGATTGTTATGTGATTGAATCTACTCCTAATGATGACGATGATGTGGTATGGGGTAAAAAAGTATTGTGGATTAGTGAGCTTGATTTTTTTTCCTTGAAAACAGAATCTTATGACGAGGATATGTTTCTTGTAAAGACTGAAATAGCATCTGTGATTAAGCAAATGGGAGGGAAGAGATTACCTTCGCATTTTGAAATTATTCCAGCAGATGACCCAGGTAATAAAACTATTGTAGTTTTGAAAGATATTGTGTTCAACGAAAAGATTGATGATAATTTCTTTTCACAACAGAATATGAAACGTATAAGGTAAATAGAAAATAAATTATGGAAATATTAAAACTAGCTTGGCGAAATATTTGGCGCAATAAGCGAAGAACTATAATTACTGCAGCATCATTAATGTTTGCTGTAATCTTTGGTATTACTATGCGTTCCATGCAGTTGGGTACTTACGATAGTATGATTGATAGTGCTGTGCGGCAATACTCAGGCTTTATACAGGTGCAGGATACTTCCTATTGGAAAGAGAAGACCATTGACGACTTAATGATGGATTCTTTACAATTGAGACATGAAATAGAAAAGCTCGATGGTGTTGTAAATGTACTTCCTCGATTGGAATCCTTTGCACTGATTTCCAGTGGAAAAAAAACAAAAGGAGCCATGCTTCAAGGAATAGATCCACTATTGGACGACCAGATGACTCAAATATCTGATAAAGTAGTGAAAGGAAGATTTCTTACTCGTAAAGATGAAGGAATTTTAGTTTCGCAACGATTGGCCGCATTCTTAAATATCAATGTAAATGATACTATTGTGTTAATCAGTCAGGGATATCATGGTGTAACGGCGGCAGATGTTTTTCCTGTACGTGGGATTGTAAAAATACCTAATCCTAAATTGGATAAATCACTTTTGATTACTTCCATATCTAAAGCACAGGACTTCTACGGGGCGCAGGGTATGTTAACATCAATGGTGGTTAATATTGAGGCAAAAAATAGAGTAGATGAGATTTTACCAGAAGTGAAAGCCATTGTTGGGAATAACAAACTTATTGCATTGGGCTGGACGGAGATGAATAAGGAGCTGAAACAACAAATCGATGCAGATAGTGGAAGCGGACAAATAATGCTTGCCATACTTTATATTGTGGTTTTCTTTGGAATATTGGGAACTATAATAATGATGACTGCCGAGCGACAAAAGGAGTTTGGTGTAATGGTGGCTCTTGGAATGCAAAAGTGGTATTTATCTATTATCGTTTTTGTGGAAACTATTTTTCTTGGTTTTGTTGGAGTAATACTGGGAGCCTTTGTGAGCCTCGGAATTGTAGCTTATTTCTATGATTCACCAATACATATAACAGGTGAAATGGCAGAAATATATGAGCAATTTGGGATTGAGCCTATTCTTGCTTTTTCCAATGATTTTACCATCTTCTTGAATCAGTTTTTAATAGTATTTCTTTTACTATTTATTGCTGTAATATATCCTTTGGTAAAGATACTTACATTTAATATAATTACCGCTCTACGCGCTTAAAACTATAATATTATGATATTTACAATAGCATGGAAAAACGTTTGGCGTAGCAAAGCACGAAGCTTGGTGGTGGTACTAGCCATTAGTATTGGATTATGGGGCGGAATTACGGCTGTAGCCTTTATGAATGGCTTGCTAATGGGTCGACTCAATGATGCAATTAAGATTGAAGTGTCGTCGGTGCAATTGCATAATGCGGCATTTATGGAAAATGATGAAATTCAGTATACCATAAAAGGTGTGGATGAATTGATGGCTCAAATGGTGAATTATAAAGGAGTAGAGGCGGTAAGCAAACGCTTTCGTACCGATGCCATGATCACATCTAACAGGTCGGCTGCTGGGGCAACGATAATTGGTATAGTGCCTGAGCAAGAGAAGAAAATCTCTGAATTATATCAACATTTGGTCGATTCTAATAGTCATTATTTTGAAGGAATAAAACGCCGTCCAATTTTGATTGGTCAAAAAATGGCGGATAAACTAAAAGTACATGTACGCAGTAAAATGATGATAAATACTGTAGATACCGATGGAAATGCCGTGAGGGAAGTATTTAGAGTGGTTGGTATATTCAAAACCCAAAATGCAATGTTTGACGAAATGAATGTGTTTATTCGTTTTAGCGACGCAAAAATTATTTTTAATCTGAAGGATGATGAAGCTCATGAAGTGGCCATCTTAATGGATGATATGATGGAAACATCAGAAATAACTAATTATTTGAAAAATAAATATACAAGTTATCAAATTGATGAAAAAGCATTATTAAAAGCTCGTAACGATTCTATCCCTGACTTGATGTATAAAGAGCTTGAAAGCCTAAAGTCAACAAAAGAATATACTTTTGAGAGCTATGAAAAAGTATTGTCACATAAGCTAGGCGCTGAAACATACCAAGAGTATAAAAAGCAGTTAAGTGCCTTATCTGAGACAGGTTTAAATATATCAGAGTGGAAATATATATCTCCCGAACTGGCTATGCAATCTACATGGTTGGATTTTATGCTGTATATATTTGTGGGGATTATTCTTGCCGCCTTGGGTTTTGGAATTGTAAACACCATGCTAATGGCTGTCTTGGAGCGTATTCGCGAATTAGGTATGTTAATTGCCATAGGAATGAATCGCAGGCGAGTGTTTAGTATGATTGTTTTGGAAACCGTATTTTTATCACTTACTGGTGGATTTGTAGGAATTATTATTTCTTGGATAACTATTAAAATAATGCATACCACTGGTGTGAATATGAGTCAGTTTAGCGACGGTATGCAAGCTTTGGGATATCCAACATTGATATATCCAAGTGTGGATTTTGCTAGCTATGTTTCCATAACGATAATGGTTATTCTCACAGGAATACTAGCAGCAATTTATCCTGCACTGCATGCCATCAGGTTGAAACCAGCAGAAGCAATCAGAAAAGAATAGCCTCTTAGTAAGAATAAGCGTAAAGACAATTCACGAATTGTCCCTATATAAAACAGAAACAGTAAAGACAATCCACGAATTGTCTCTTAAAAAACAAAACCATGAGTGTAATCGAAATAAAGAAGCTAGAAAAAATATACAATGAAAACTCTGAAATACAGGTGCATGCGGTAAACGATGTAAATCTAAGCTTCGAAATAGGAGAATTTGCAGCAATTGTTGGACCATCAGGATGTGGTAAAACAACCTTATTGAACCTCATAGGTGGTTTGGATAGCTCAACATCTGGCAGTATAACTATTGATGGAGTTGATATTAGCACGCTAAGTGAGACTAAGCTTACCGATTTTAGGATGGATAATATCGGCTTCGTTTTTCAAGCGTATAATCTTATACCTGTGTTAACAGCCAAGGAAAATGTGGAGTTTATCATGCATTTACAAGGTGCATCTAAAAAAGCTCGTGACAAAAGAGCATCAGAATTATTAGAAGCCGTTGGGATTGGTGACAGAGCAGATGTGCGTCCAGGAAAATTATCTGGTGGGCAGCAGCAAAGAGTTGCTGTGGCAAGAGCTTTGGCTTCCAAACCCAAGTTTATACTAGCGGATGAGCCTACGGCAAACCTTGATTCAAAAGCAACAGAAACTTTATTGAATATTATGGAAAAACTCAATAAAGAGGAAAATATTACTTTTATATTTGCTACTCACGATCAACGAGTAATGAATAAGGCGCATCGACTGATAACCTTAGAGGATGGTAAAGTTATTTCGGATGAGAAGGTGAAATAATGCTATTATTTTAATAGAATAAACTAGATGGTAAACATGAAAAATGTACTTGGTATATTTGTATTGATATTTTTCTTTTCCTTTTCGCTACAAGCACAGCAAAAGAAGGAAAAGAAATGGTCGCTCGACGGCTATATTTCTTATATGAATTCCAATATGTTTGATTCTATTAGCAACGCATGGTCTATTGATAATCAATTGCATAATCGTCTCAATTTTGAATGGTTTCCCAATGATAAATTTAGTTTTGTGACACAGTTAAGAACCCGGTTTATTTATGGTAACTCAATATTGGTAATCCCTGGTTATGCTGATATGATTGAACAGGAAACGGGCTATTTGAATATGAACAAAAATGTATTGAGTGAGAAGAATTTCTTACTTAATATGAATGTAGATCGATTATATTTTAAGTATAGCACAGGTAATTGGGATATGCAAATTGGTCGACAGCGAATTAATTGGGCGCGAACGATGGTGTGGAATCCCAATGATATATTCAATACTTATTCATATTTTGATTTCGACTATATGGAAAAGCCTGGTAGTGATGCGTTTCGATTGCAATACTATACTGGTGCAGCAGCATCATTAGAAATAGCGGCTTCAATTAACCATGAAGCACGAGCTACGGTGGCAGCCAAATGGTTGATTAATAAATGGAATTATGATTTTCAGTTTATAGCAGGGGAGATGGAGCAGCGAGATTATATCGCAGGTTTTGGTTGGGCAGGCGCAATCAAAAGTTTGGCCTTTCGTGGCGAAGCGACTTATTTCCATCCCATTAATTCCAAAGATACTATGCGAGAGGAGAGCTTTAGCGGAACATTTTCTCTGGATTATACTTTTGGGAACTCGTTGAACCTTATGGGGCAAGTGCTTTATACTACCATTTCCAAGGATAATCCAATTTCTAATTTCGCCACCTTTTATACCACCAATCTCAATGCAAAGTACCTCTCTTTTACCGAGTGGAATCTATTTGCCAGTGCAATGTATCCAATCACACCTTTACTTAATATTACTTTTGCAGGAATGTACTATCCCAAAATTAATGGTTTTTTTCTAAACCCAAGCTTTGATTATTCGCTTTCCGATAATCTAACCTTTAGCTTTGTATATCAGTATTTCAAGGGGGAATTTCCTAATCCTTTGACGGGCTTAAATCAGAAACAGCAGTTTAGTTTTGCTTTTCTAAGAATAAAACAGGATTTTTAATTTTATAACTGCTTAATTCACATCAATCACCGTAATAATATTTTCAAAGTCATCATTACAGTAAATTAGCTTCATGGATTTTAGCTCGGCTAAGATGGGCAATAGTTTTTCTGATGAAATATTTACATGTGGAGTTTTCAACTCATTGAGTATTTCTTCAAATTTAATAACTTTATTATTGGCTAAGACTAATACAGACCAGTAAATTGGATTTGTAAAATCATAATCCATGATTAATTCATTGTTGCGGTATTCTTTGAAATTAGGAATTCTATTTACGGTACTTATTTTATAGCTATAGATATTATCGATATAATGTTTTTCTTTTTCTTTCATTGAAGCCCATTGATCTGCAAAAGTAATATTTGGCTTTTTCCAGCTAAATAGATTGAAACGGTCTTTGTGATTTGAGAAATGCTCTGGTAATAAATAGGTTATCTCATTGACATTATATGCAGCTTTTTCAGTATCCGATATCATTCCATAGTATTTGCTCATTCTGGAAATAACCAAAGTAACATAGTCGTGATACAGGGAGGTTTCTTTTTTGCTGTAAAAGAAACGCAAAAAATGCAAATTATCTATACTTTCCTGTATATCACTTTCATTTTCGTTTATTAGGCCTATAATGATATTTACCAAAGGGTCGATGTCAAATTTTAAGGAGTATTTTACAAAAAATAGGTTGTTTGAAAAATTATTGCTTTTATGCATCTTACTCAAAAGTGAGTCTGATATTCCATCGTAACCTATAAAAACTTGGGAAAAACCTGCCATTTGCATTTTCTCCATTAAATCGGAATTAAGGTTTTCGTTGGGAATCATTTCAGCCCAAAATTCATAATCATAATGATGCTTATTTTTTGACGCTATCATTAGGTCTAGCAATTTTTCAAAATGTGACTTATTGATAAATATATCGTTATCCACAAATGAGAAACAAGCACTTTTGTATTTGTTGGCAATAAACTCAATTTCTGCAATAATATTTTCGGGACTCCTTACACGAAATTTATATCCACTATTATAATCACAAAACTTACATTTATTCCACGAACAAGCTCTGCTAGAGTTAATTGGTATTACAATCTTATATTTTTTGTCCGGTTCAGGATAGTTCAAGAAATAATCGTCGAAGCTAGGGAAGGGGTAATTATGAAAGTCAAGATAGTCGCTGCGATTGGTAGTTGATAAGGTAATCACTCCTTGTTTTCGATAGAATAAACGAGCCACATTATCAAAGTCAAAAGTCTTGTCATTTAGCTGTTTAGATAATTCTAATAATGGGTATTCCCCTTCGCCCCAAGTGGCAAAATCGAAATGAGGATTCATTTTCATTGCTTCCAAAGCAGCTTCTTTACTACCAAAACCTCCTATAACAATTTTTGCAGAAGGAGATTTTTGTTTTATGGCTTTCGAAACCACCATGGCAGGAATCCATTGATGAAATTTGGACGTAAAACCAAAAAGAAGTGTGTCATCAAAATTTATGTTAGAGACTTCTTTATCGATAATTTCAAGAAGCTGATATTTTGATTTCTCAAGCTGATTGGCAATGGAATTAGAATCCAATTTATTGCTGTCTTCCAGTTTTTCTTTCAATAGTTCAATGGATCTTTGATTTCCAATTTTATTATCAAACCAATCGTTGATTATGGATATAAAAGGTAGAATAACTTCACTTGTTTCTTCATTTTCGTCAGCCAAAGGCAAAATAGGATTGAAAAGAAAGTTCCAGTATTTTACTTTGGTGTCAAACCCATTGTTAAGCATAAAGCTCTTAAGGATAGATAAGGATGCCGATGGCGTATATAGATCAGCTGGTGGTAGATAACTAAGGATTACTTGCTGCATGGAACTATTGATTACTTCACTTCAAAAGTAACAAAATAAGCTAATGTTTTACTTGCAATATTTACTTTTCATCTTCATCAAATAAGAAAAGCTAAGATTCACCTTCCAATAAAAATAATACTAGTTTTTGTAAGTACTTATTCAATGTCAGAATTATACTTCTTAATCATTCTCCAATGAGTAAAAAAGAGAATTATACAAAACAGAATTAGTATACTTGTAACAATAATATTGCTTTTAGAATTATGCAGCACCTTGTTTATTTTATCATTCCTTGCAGCTTCATACATTTCTTTTATAGTCTGGTCGTCTGGAATATAAGCCTGCTCTTTATCCACTGATTTCATAACTTCCATTTTATAGTTTTGAAATGATGATAGGTCAAGTTTGGAGTATCCTGAATAAATAGGATTGCCTAAGTCAATAATGGATGACACAAGAATTGAGAGGCTAATAATAAAGGTAATAATTGCAACAATACATACAATGATAGAATAAATCTGAATTACTTTTCGTTTCTTTTCCATAGCTTTGTGTTTATCAGGTTCCCTACAAATATACAATAATTGAGGAGTAAAATCAAGAGGTGTAAAATTAGAGAGACTTAAAGCACTCTAATATATAGTCAATTCTCAAAAGTGCAGTTTTTAGATACTTTTACTGTTGAAAATGTAAAAGATTATATATTATATAAATTTTGATGGTTTTCATGAATACTGAATTGTGCTTCAAATAATGAATTATTCAGCTCCTATATTGTTTTGATAAATTAGCTTCAATTAGATTGACATTCGTAATAACGGAAATGTGTATGTGTTTTTTTGTCTTGTTTTTTTACTTTCAATGTTTAGTGAAAACCTATTATATTTGTAGTTCAGATAAATATTAAAATACAATGTCTAATTTCCCAATTCAGTATCACGAGCCAGTTTTCCGTCCACCCAGCGAATGGAAGTCATTGATTATTCAGTTAACATTGGGCTGCTCATGGAATAATTGTGCTTTTTGTGAGATGTACACCTCCAAACAGTTTCGAGCAAGAAAAGAGGAGGATATATTTCATGATATTGATGCATTTATCCCTCATGCATATCAAATAAGGCGTGTTTTTTTGGCTGATGGCGATCCGCTTGTTTTATCAACGAATCGTTTGATACGAATTTTAAATCATTTGAAGAATACCTTTCCTCGATTGCAACGAGTTTCGGCCTATGCCTCTCCTAACAACTTAATTCGTAAATCAATATCAGAGCTTGAAGATTTGAAAAATGCTGGTTTAAATCTGCTATTTGTGGGCTTAGAGTCAGGTGATGATGAGGTTTTAAGCATGATAAATAAAGGCGAAACCTCAAAATCTATGATAGAAGGATTGAATAAATCCAAGTTGGCTGGGCTTGATAGCTCGGTTATGATTATTAATGGAGTAGGAGGTAAGCAATACACTTTTCAGCATGCTTTAAATTCGGCTGCTATTATAAACGAAATACAACCCAAGTATTTATCCACCTTGGTACTCACAGCTTATAAGGGAATGGATTATCTTAAATCAAGACTCAATGTTGATTTTACGGAATTGAATGAGCAGGAACTTGTACAAGAAATGAGACAATTTATTGAACATCTTCAATTAAAGGAAACAATTTTTCGTAGCGATCATGCATCCAATCATTTGATATTGAAAGGAGTACTTGGTCGTGACAAAGAGAAGTTTATTGCAAAGATTGATAGCATATAAACGCTATTTTTACCCATTATAATTGAAAAGCAACATATTGAATGCGTAAGCTTATTATTAAATTTTCTTTATTATTACTAGTTTTTGTCGGCTTGATGTCTCAAGGTGTCGATGCGCAAATACTTGAACCTGATTCTGTTTTACACAAAAATCGCTTGTATTGGGTTGCAGGAATAGAAGGCTCATTATGGGCTGGTTCGTTGGTTGCTTTGAATTATGCATGGTATAAAGACTATAATAGTGGCGATTTTCATACTTTCAATGATAATGAAGAATGGTTGCAGGTGGATAAGTTTGGTCATATCACCACCTCTTATTATTTGGGTAAAATTGGATTTGATATGCTTCGTTGGTCTGGAGTGTCTGAGAAAAAATCTATACTTTATGGTGGTAGTTTGGGTTTCTTATATTTAACTTCTGTAGAATTACTTGATGCTCAATCCAATGGTTGGGGATTTTCCTGGGGTGATATGGCAGCCAATGCTGTAGGCTCTGGTTTGTTTATGGGCCAACAAGCGCTGTGGGGCGAGCAACGTATATTTATGAAGTATTCTTTTCATACAACTAAATATGCTCAATATCGGCCAAATGTTTTGGGCAGCACACTTGCTGAGCAAATGGTGAAGGATTATAATGGGCATACATACTGGTTGAGTGGGAATATCTATTCGTTTTTAGATGAGCAATCTAAATTTCCAAAATGGTTTAATGTGGCAATTGGTTATGGAGCTGAAGGTATGCTCGGTGGTTTTGAAAACCCTGAAGATATTGACGGCCTTCCTTTACCTGAGTTTGATCGTTACCGACAGTATTATATCTCCTTGGATGTGGATTTAACTCGCATAAAAACACGAAGTAAGTTTTTGCGCGGAGTATTTAATGTGCTGAGTTTTATTAAAATACCAATGCCTACAATTGAGTTTAGTGAAAAAGGAACTACTTTTCACCCCTTGTACTTTTAAGATATATTCAGTATCCTTATATTTAATTCAGTGATAATGAGAGCTAAAAATGTTTCAGTTCGTCTAGGTACATTGTTCTTATTTTATGCACCTGCTCATCTGAAAAGTCTTTGCAATAGACTCGAACTGCATCTTCCAAATAACCTTTTCTGAAAAACACTGCTAGTGCAACATCAAATTTCAAACTGCCCACACTATTTTTAATTTTTACGGTTGTTTTTTCAAATAACTTCCAGTTAATCTCTTTGTCAATTGGAAAGAAAACAAAATTTGCATCGTCAAGGTTATGATATACGTCCTCCTTCACGGCAAGGTTAATAAACTTAAATATTTTAATGAACGCTTTAGCTTCAATCCTTTTTGGGCGTGCAAACTGAAAGCCTTCAGCTGTAAAAATTTCCTGTATCTCGGTAATAATACTATAATCTGATACGTTTTTTATGCGGATAGCAGCATAGGTGTTATTATAAATTTTGAGCTCTGCCATAACCGCATTTAGGCCAAAACTACAATACTTCTTCGCATTGGTAAGGGCTCTATAAAAAAATTCGGTAGAAGGTTTCTTTTTAAGAATTAGAAATAAATCGCCAGGAAAATCATTTTTGGTTTTAACACCTCCATAATAATAGCCAGGAAAAGGGTGAATGATTTCTAATACGAAAGTGTTTTTTAGTACGTTGTTTACTAATGTTTTAACATCTTCTTCCTTTTTAATGATGGCAAAAGTGTTTCTAGCTTCTCCTGTTCTCATAGTCCTTGTTTTTTAGTGAATGAAATAGTTTGACTTGCAATTGTAAATTACGATTACATGCATAGCAAATATAAGAAACATATGATTTAGTAGTATGTTTAATTAAGTGATAATTATCACGTTGCTAGAAGTAAAGGGTTTTTAAACTCAAGCTTAAATGTTTCTTTTGGCTAAAAGATTTTCTATGTTTTTCTTGGAATTGCCAACAAATATTTCATCATCAATAATTATTACGGGCCGTTTTAAGAAAGTGTACTCTTGAAGTATGAGTTTTCGATAATCATTTTCAGAAAGCTTTTGATTTTTTAAGTCCATACTTTTATATTTCTGTGCCCTGCGGCTAAATAGCCCTTCGTAACTACCCAGTATTTTTTTCATTATATCAAGCTCTTGCTCTGATATTGCTTTGGCTTTGATATCGTGAATTATAAAATCGCTGGAATTAATGTTGGCCATTTTCAAAATCCTTTTTGAAGTGTCGCAACTAGAAAGGGTGTAGGCTATATTGTTCATTTTATCGAGTTATAGTGTTGTGAAAATGGCATTAAAATATAAAGTAGATTCTTAATTATTGTTTTAAAAGTTCATACATTTTTATCACCTCTTTTGCTTGTCTTACATCGTGAACTCTTAAAATACTGGCTCCTTTTTCAAGCGCAATCATATTTAAAGCTGTAGTTCCGTTAAGTGAATTATTAGCATTGGTATTAAGTGGTTTATGAATCATTGATTTTCTTGATATTCCAATTAAAATAGGAGTCTCCAGAAAATTAAAATGATCAAGGTGCTTCATTAATTCAAAGTTATGCTCCTGTGTTTTTCCAAATCCAAACCCAGGGTCAATTATTACATCGTTTATTCCCAAATGATTTAATCTGTCAAGCTGTTTCGAAAGAAAATAGATTACCTCTTTTACTACATTTTTGTAGTTAGGACTATCTTGCATTTTATCAGGACGACCACCGGTATGCATTAGAATATAGGGCACCTGCAAATTGGCTATTGAATTAAACATGTCTATATCAAAAGTGCCTCCAGAAATATCGTTAATCATGTTAGCGCCACTTATTATAGACTGTTCGGCAACTCGCGCATGCCAAGTATCAACTGAGATAATGGATTTGGGGAAATGTTTTCTTACATTTTGAATAACTGGAACTATTCTTTTGATTTCCGCATCCTTACCAAGCTCTAAAGATCCAGGGCGTGAAGATTGAGCCCCAATATCAATAATATCAGCACCTTCGCTAAGTAATTTTCCTACATGCGAAATATACTTTTCTTCATTGAGATATTTCCCTCCATCAAAAAACGAATCATCTGTGATATTTAAAATGCCCATAACTTTTGGACTTTCCAGATTCATTAAATGTCCATTCACATTGATACTTGTTTTTTTTTGGAATAATGTCATACTGCCTATTTTTAATATGTGCTTTTTAGAAATACAAAGGTAGTTTTTTAATTGAATATTTGGTGCTGGCAATATTAGTGTTATTTACATAAAATGTAAATAATGTGTGGTAAAGTCTATATAGCCAAGTATTTAATCATTTATTTTTGGTTCATTCCTTTTCAACAAAATATACTTAATAAGAATGCATCTTTTATACTATTTAATTACGCATTTTTAATATTTTAGCTTTTATAGATATAATTAAAACCATATTTTCAATGTGTTTGTTAAAATGCAATGAGATAAGTGGATACGTATAATATGAATGATTTATTATGGAAAAAACCATAACGCAGTTTAACACAGTAATTGATAGTTGTCGACTAATATTTAGTAAAAAAACTAAAGATTATGGTACTTCTTGGCGAATTCTTCGCACCTCATCTTTAACTGACCAAATATTTATTAAGGCCAATAGGATTCGTAGTATCGAAGAAAAAGGGGAGATGAAGGTTAAAGAGAATATTCGTGACGAATTTATTGCTATTGTGAATTACTCAGTTATGGCTCTGATACAAATTGAGTTAGGTGCAGCTTCGGGTAAGGATGACTTGCAATTGGATGTGAATAAAACCATAGAGCTTTATGAAAAGTATATTTATGGTGCCCGTGATTTAATGCTTAATAAAAATCATGATTATGGTGAAGCATGGCGCGATATGCGAATTAGCTCTCTAACAGATATTATCTTAATGAAGCTGCTACGATTGAAGCAAATAGAAGACAATAAAGGAATAACCATTGTTTCGGAAGGTCCTGAAGGTAGCTATAATGATATGATAAACTATTCCATTTTTGCTCTTATAAAAATGGATGAACAAAAAATTAAGTAATTGTTATGAGTGTTAATCGAGCTATTAATTGGTTGAGTTGGTTATTCTTAGTTGTTAATCTATTGTCTGCTTATTTGATAAGCATAGTCGAAGACTACCAACTGTGGTTTGTTCTATTACTATCCATTAATATTGTTGTTGCAATAGGCTTTGCCAAGCGAATTAACAAAACCGTTTTAATAATTTCACGAGTTTTGGTGGGTTTGCTGTTTATTTATTCGGGTTTTGTAAAAGGCGTTGATCCATTGGGTACTCAATTTCGTATTGAGGATTATTTTTATGCCTATGGAACCGTATGGGCAATTCCTTTTGCTCTAGCGTTGTCAATTTTCCTAAATGTATTTGAGTTTTCAATAGGAGCATTAATTCTCACAAAAATTAAGGCACAATGGATTAATACCCTAGCTTTTTTAATGATGGTATTCTTTACCATTACTACACTTAATGATGCATTATACAATCCTGTTCCAGATTGCGGTTGCTTTGGCGATGCCCTTATAATCACTAATTGGCAAACCTTATATAAAAATTTGGTTATTGACGCCTTTGTTATGCTTTTAGTAATTCGTAGGATTGACATAAAGTTGTTATGGCCATCCTCAGCACAGCTTGCAACTCTTGTTATTATCGTTTTTGGCTTTGTTGGCTTTGAGTTTTATAATATCAAAAATTTACCTCTGGTTGATTTTCGACCATGGAAAGTAGGAAATCGTTTACTGCCAGAAAATCCTAAACCCATCGAATATTTTTTGACTTACCAAAACACTAAAACAGGTGATACTAAGGAATATTTAAGTAAGGAATTGCCGTGGCAAGATAGTGTGTTTAAAGCCGATTGGAAATGGCTGAGCTCTAGGGAGGAGGATCCAAATGTTGATGAGAAAAGAACCTTCCCAATGGTGGATGAGGAAGGTAACGATTGGTCCAATGATTTAGTCAGTAATGAGAACGGGCTTTTAATAGTTTCTATTTATGATGTTAGTAAACTTAGTATTGAGGATTCGAAAAAACTAAATCAATTGTTTGCTCATGCAAATGAGGAGAGCCTAGAAATAGTAATGCTCAATAGTAACAGCACGGATGTATATAATAAATATAAGCAGGAGTTGTTATTGCCAGTAATGGATATGTATAGCTCGGATGATACTGCGCTTAAGGCAGCGGTTCGTTCTAATCCAGGGCTTATCATAGTAAAAGATGCAAAAGTGCTGGCGAAGTATCACATTTGCAATTTCCCAAATAAGGACGAAATTAATAATATCTTAAAATAAATGCTGTCATTTATCCTTAAACGTTTATTCTATGGCTTCCTAGTTTTGGTTGGGGTGGTTACGGTAGTGTTTTATTTGTTTAATGTACTACCTGGCGATCCTACTCGAATGATGTTGGGCCAACGTGCCGATAGTGCATCAGTGGCGGCTATTAATCGTGATTTAGGACGTGATAAACCCTTGTCAATTCAATACCTAAGTTATATTAATGACTTATCACCCATTTCCATTCACAACTCAAAAGATGAACTTAGCTTTTGGTATCTCGACACTCAGAAATATACTTCATATACTAAGCTTTTTGTTTTAGAAAGTGGTAAAACAGTGATTGTTAAGGCTCCATATATGCGTCGATCTTATCAATCGCAGCGACGGGTAACTGATATTCTTTTGGAAGCCTTTCCCAAAACGGCCCTTTTGGCCATAGTGTCAATTTCTATAGCCCTTTTCATTGGGTTAATCGTAGGAGTACTGTCAGCGGTTTATAAGGATACTTGGTTTGATCGTATAGCGTTGCTATTATCAATTTCTGGTATGGCAGTGCCTAGCTTCTTTGCTGCCATTATTTTTGCCTGGCTATTTGCTTTTGTTCTTGCTCCTTATACAGGATTGAGTATGTTTGGGAGCCTTTATTCAGTAGATGATTTTGGTAGGGGAGAATACATTAATTTAAAAAATTTAATATTACCTGCCGTGGTGCTGGGTATTAGGCCACTGGCTATTGTGGTAGAACTCACACGATCTTCATTATTAGAGGTTTTAGGTCAAGATTATATTCGTACTGCAAGAGCAAAAGGCTTGTCGCAATATGCTGTTTTAACAAAACATGCCATGAAAAATGCTTTAAATCCAGTGGTTACTGCCATCTCAGGATGGCTAGCTTCGCTCATGGCTGGAGCGGTATTTGTGGAATACGTTTTTGACTGGAAAGGTGTAGGAGTGGCCATTGTTGATGCCCTTGAAAAGTATGATTTTCCAGTAGTGATGGGTGCCGTTTTATTTATCTCGGTAATTTTAGTGATAATAAATATTTTTGTGGATATTATTTATGCTTATCTCGACCCAAGAGTTAGGTTAAGCTAGATTAAGTATTCTATACATATTAAAGGAAGTTTTCAATGGCTTGACTTTCAAAATACTCCTTATAAAAGTTGGTCCAATAATTAATGGCATTTTTTATAAAAAGTAGGAGTTTGCCCTAAGCAGGTGGAGTTTTATTGTTGGAGGTAAGCTTACTTTTGTTAATTTAGCAGCTAAACCATTTGAAAGATATTGCCAATAATGTCGGTGCTGTAGCATAAGTGTGGCCTAATATGAGGTTTGCGATTTTGACATTGTCGATTAATAGAATGTGAAATGCTCGACTATAAGCTTATAAAACAATAAGAATAGCCTCAGCGATAGTGAAAAAAACAAAAATAAATCATCATACTAAATACAGATATAGCCATGAGAAAAAAAATAGTAGCAGGAAACTGGAAGATGAATAAAACATTCGAAGAAGCGGATGAACTTTTATTTGATATAACCAAGAGACTAGAGAATTTACCATCTGGTGTTCAACTAATAGTGTGCCCTCCATCAGTTTACTTGGAGTTGGCTACTGATATAGTTGAGGAAGATGATGTTGAGTTAAAAATTGGCGCTCAAAACGTAAGTGAGCATGATGCAGGAGCTTATACTGGTGAGGTGTCAGCATTGATGCTTAGTGGTATGAATATGGATTATTGTATTGTTGGCCATTCGGAGCGTCGTAAATATTTTGCGGAGACTCATGAGATGTTGGCTGGTAAAGTAGATCGATTATTAGAATATGGTATTGAGCCAATTTTTTGCTGTGGCGAAGTGTTGGAAGAACGTGAAGCAAAGGAACATTTTGCTGTGGTAAAAGCACAAATTTCGGACTCTTTGTTTCATTTGAGTTATCAAGAAATATCGAATGTTATAATTGCGTACGAACCAGTTTGGGCCATTGGAACAGGTAAAACTGCCAGCTCGGCTCAAGCTCAAGAGATGCATGCTTTTATTCGCAATTTGTTAAAAGAGAAATATGATGAAGAATTGGCTGGCGAAATCAGCATCCTTTATGGCGGAAGCTGTAATCCTGGAAATGCTGCCGAGCTATTTGCTAATACTGATGTGGATGGTGGCCTTATAGGTGGTGCTGCGCTAAAGGCTGACGACTTTATTAAAATTGCCCAATCGTTTTAAGAACTTGAACTAGACTCTATAAATATTAAAGCTACTAATACATAAACGATTTATGTATGGTGGCTTTGCTTGTTCTTGCTGTTTAGTATTTAGATTCAATCTTATTTTGCAATTCAGCTTGAAGTTTTTTGCTTAGGCTTTGTACCACCAATTTATAGGAATCATCAATCCATTGCTTAACTAATAGGTCGTCGGTAGAGGCAAAGATGTCAATTGTATTCCAATGTTTTTTATTCATATGAAATCCTGGGTGTACAAATGGATAAAGCTCACGTAATTCAAGTGCTTTCTCGGGTTCGCATTTAAGGTTTACACTCAAATCTCCTTTTAAGCCTGTAAGTGCAAACATTTTGTCCATAACTTTAAAAACCAGGGTGTCTTCACCAAAAGGAAATGATTCGGTGGTGGAGCTTTTACAAAGGCAGTACGCTCTTAATTCTTCAATATTCATATTGTATAATTTGTACGAAAATACTAAAAATTGCGTTTTGCCTTTTTATTATATTTGCCAATCAATTTTAGTTAACCGTAAATACATAAGGAGATACAGTAGTAACACCTTAGATGATTTATGGGAATACATACATAAAGCGCAACATAGCTTAAAACATAAATAAAAACAATGTCCAACAGCAAAACAATAGTTCCTGAAAAAATCGTGAAGTTTGAATCAATGATTGATCAAGCTAATACCATTTCCATTTTGATGCATGCTAATCCTGATGGCGATACCATGGGCTCGGCATTGGCATTGTATAATGTTTTAGTGAAAACAGGAAAAACAATTCATGTAATTTCTACCAATCACTTTGCCGACTTTTACCGCTTTCTTCCGGGAACCAACAAGATTCGTGTTTTTGATGCTGATAATAAGGAAGTAAATAAAAAGATTATTGCATCAGATTTGGTTTTTTGTATGGATTTTAATGCATCGCATCGTACAGGTAGTTTAGAGGATACTTTGAATAAAGTGAAGTCACCTAAAATACTAATTGACCATCACTTATTGCCTGACGAAGATTTTTTTGACTTACTCTTTTCTGAACCAGGTAAATCATCTACATCGGAGTTGCTTTTTGAGATTTTGATGCTCTCCAAGTATAAGGATATGATAGATAAGGATGTGGCAACTGATATATTTGTGGGTATAGTGACCGATACAGGTTCATTTAGTCATAGCTGTAATGATCCTGCCACCTTTGAAACAAGCGGAAAATTAATTCGCTATGGCTTAAATGTAAAAGAGATTAATGATATGATTTACAATAATAGTTCGGAGGAGCGCCTTCGGTTGCTGGGATATGCTATTAGCGAAAAATTAGTCACTTTTCCTGAATACAGAGCTGCTTATTTTTCGCTAAGTAGGGAAGAAATGAAGCGATTTAAGGAAAGACCGGGTTTTACAGAAGGTGTAGTTAACTATGGACTTGCAATAAAGGGAGTCGATTTTGCGGCTTTATTTACCGAGAAAGAAGGACTGGTTAAAATATCATTTCGCTCCAAAGCCAATTTAAATGTTAATCGCTTTGCTAGAGATCATTTCAATGGAGGAGGACATGTAAATGCTGCAGGAGGACGCTCTCTATTAAGTTTGGACGATACATTAAAAAAGCTTGACTCCTTATTACCGTTACTACAATCAGATTATTATGATTAGAAAAAGTGTTACTATTTTAGTTTTATTCACTTTTGCTTTGCTTGTATCTTCTTGTGATAATGAGATTGATAAGAAACAGAGAAAAAGACTTAACCCAAAAGAGGTGACTAATAATTTAGCCATAGTGCATAAACGAAATATCCGAATTGAGGATCAGCAAATTGATGATTATCTTGAGAGGAGAGAATGGGATTTTATTCGTACAAAATCGGGTTTACGATATAATATATATCAAGAAGGCGTGGGTTTGCATCCGCAAGATGGCCAAGGGGTGGTTTTAGAATATACAATTAACCTTATACGTGGAGATGTAATCTATGATTCAAAAAATGATGGAGTGAAGTTGTTTATTGTGGGAGAGGGGGATGAGCCCACTGGATTACAAGAAGCGGTGATGCTTATGAAAGTGGGTTCAAGAGCAAAGCTTATTCTTCCCTCATACCTTGCCTATGGCCTAATTGGTGACGAAAATAAGGTTCCTGCTAATGCAACTTTATTCTATGATTTATACTTAAAAGAAGTTCATTAAAATATGTTAATTTATAGGGGATAATCTTAATAAATATCTTAAGTTTGCCCCCTATTTAAAAATCAATTATTAAATTTATATTTATGAATAAGAAAACCAACAAATTTGTGCTGTTATTGAGTGTTATCGCTCTATTTACTACAGCTTGTAATAACAATTCAAGTCATCCAGGATTTACCAAAGATGCAGCGAATGACTTATATTATAAAATTCATACTAATGTTACAGATACTACTCAAGCAAGAATAGGAGATGTAATGTTCGTTTATATGACTTACCGTACTATTGGTGATTCTGTATTTGGGCCAGCTGCTCCAGAACCATATCAGGTGCCAATGATTGAAAATACTTATTCAGGTGATGTTTTTGACGCATTGAAATTATTACATATTGGCGATAGTGCTACTTTTATTTTTAATTCTGACTCTTTCTTCGTGAAAACTGTTGGTACTGCCCGTCCTGAATTTTTGGACAGCGCATCGGAGTTTTATTTGGATGTAAAAATGGAAGATATAAAATCAAAAGCTGAATTGGAGTTTGAAGCTCAAGAAATGGCTCGTCAAATGCAGGCAAATGAAACTGTTGTTTTAAATGATTATATCACTTCTAATAATATTACTCAAACACCTGACGAATTAGGATTATATATTATCCCTATAAAAAAGGGTAGCGGTTCAACAATTATGGCTGGACAGTATATCGATGCTAATATTGTTGCAAAGGCACTTACTGGTGAAAAGTTTATTGATACCTATGCAGAGAATAAACCTTATACTATTGAGGTAGGTACTGGTCAATTGGGAATGGGTTTTGAAAGAGCTATTTTAGGAATGAAAAATGGTGGTAAATTAACATTAATATCTCCATCAAATCAGGCATTTGGTGAAAAAGGTGTTACAGGATATATTCCTCCTTATAGCCCTGTTGTTTACGAAATAGAAATTATTGATGTTTTCTCAGCTGACGAAATGAAGGCGAAAAAAGAGAAGGCACAAGTGGAAGCACTTGCTGCAGTCTCAAAACAAAAGAATGAAGAATATTCAAAGATCGATGCGTATTTATCAGCAAATCGTATTACTACAGTTCCAACAGCCTCAGGCTTAATTTATATTGAAGAGCAAGCAGGTAATGGAGAGTTAGCTACTGCTGGTCAAAAAGTAAAAGTACATTATACTGGTTATCTATTAAATGGTAAGAAATTTGACTCTTCTGTAGATCGTGGTCAGCCATTTGAGTTTACTGTAGGTCAAGGACAAGTAATTGCAGGCTGGGATGAAGCATTTACAATGATAAGTGTAGGTGGAAAAGCAAAAATTATTCTTCCTTCAAACATTGCTTATGGTGAGCGTGGTGCTGGTGGAGATATACCTCCATATTCTCCTTTGGTTTTTGAAGTTGAACTATTGGAAATCATTAAATAGTAATGAAAAATATTTTAGTAATCCTTTTACTAGTCTTTAGTGTTAGCCTTGCATATGGGCAAAAAAAACAGAAGATTAAAAAAGGTAAAGAATATACTTCAGGCTCAGGCTTGAAGTATATTTTTTTTGATATCAATAAGAAAGCTGAAAAAGCCGATTCTGGAGATGTAGTTTATGTGCATTATATAGGAAAGTTATCTGATGGAACGCAGTTTGATGAGTCATACAGTCGTAAGTCTCCTTTAAAGTTTCAGCTAGGTGTTGGAAGAGTAATCAAGGGCTGGGACGAAGGTATTCAATTAATGCATGTGGGAGATTCCGCATTGCTTACTATTCCACCTGAGATAGGTTATGGTGAACGAGATATGGGGCAGATTCCACCTAATTCTACCTTGATTTTTACCGTTAAATTAGTAAAAATTGAAAAAGCTATTAAGCCTTATAATGTGGCTGGTTTAGATACAATTTCTTTAGATTCAGGACTTAAATATATTTTAGTTAAAAAAGGAAAAGGTAAATTAAAATCGAAAGATGGTGATCGTGTTTCGGTAAATTATGTGGGATACCTTTCCACTGGAAAGAAATTTGATGCTTCTTATGATCGAAGTGGACCACTATCTATGGTTTTGGGCCGCCACCAAGTGATTAAAGGTTGGGAAATGGGGCTTCAGAAAATGACTGTAGGAGAGAAGCGTCGATTGATTATTCCTTATCAGTTGGCATATGGTGAGAAAGGACGCAAACCAACTATTCCTGCTAAGGCAGAGTTGGTATTTGATGTGGAAATGGTGGCTATTGCTCCTGACGCAATTCCGAAACCATATGACGTATCAGGATTAGATACGACAACTACCAAAACGGGTTTGAAATATATCAAGATAAATAAAACAAACGGCGATAGGATTGTTAATGCAGATACTGTATATCTAAAATATGTTGCTTATTTTGAAGATGGTAGTATTCTTGAATCAACCTATGAGCGTAATGATTCTTTAATGATAATTTCAGGTAGCGAAACAATGATTCCTGGTTTGATAGAGGTGGTAAATTACTTAAAAGTAGGCGAAAAAGCACGCGTAATTATTCCTTACCAATTAGGATTTGGAGAAGAGGGGAGACCTCCTGTTATTCCTGCTAAAACCACACTAATATTTGACTTATATATTGCAAATGTAAAAAAAGGAAAATTAGTTATGCCCAGAGGGCGTTAAATGATATTTGAAATATAATAAAGGTGGTAACAAGATAATTTGTTTCCACCTTTTTTTTTGCACGTAAAGTGATATGCATTATAAAGTTTTAGCATTCAATCAGGTGATTGTTATACAAATTGAAAATTCTAAGAGCTAAAGAATCCCCTCTTTCAAAATATCATGTAAATGAATAACTCCAAAATATTTACTTTTATCAGTAACTAAAAGCTGGGTTATATTCTTTTCTTTCATGATTTTAAGCGCAGCTACAGCCAGTTGATCTTTTTCAATAGTAAGAGGATTGGCCGTCATAATATCAGCAGCATGTAAGGGGTCTACATCCTTAAATTTCTGCATCATTCTTCTTATATCCCCATCAGTAACTACACCCACTAAAACGTCGTTATTTATCACTGCAGTAGCTCCCAACCGCTTTGATGATATTTCTAAAATAATTTTACGAATATCATCATTTATATCAACCAGAGGTTTTTCATTATTAGCGCATAAATCTCCCACACGTAAATACAGCTGCTTTCCTAAAGCACCTCCTGGGTGATATTTGGCAAAATCTCTATCTGAAAAGCCTCTCATTTCTAGTAAAGAAACTGCGAGTGCATCGCCCATAACTAATTGTGCTGTTGTACTTGATGTTGGAGCTAAATTGTTTGGGCAGGCTTCCTTTGCAACCGTGCTATCAAGCACAAAGTCAGCCTGTTTAGCTAAAAAGGAGTCGTTATTTCCCACATTAGCTATTAATGGGTTTCCCAATGATTTTACCAAAGGAATTAATACCTTTATCTCTGGTGTATTTCCTGATTTGGAAATACACATCACCACATCATCCTTTTGTACAATGCCCAAATCGCCATGTATAGCATCTGCCGCATGCATGAAAACTGCTGGCGTTCCTGTGGAATTTAAAGTTGCAACAATCTTAGTTGCAATATTGGCACTTTTACCAATTCCTGTAACTATTAAGCGTCCTTTTGATTTAAGTATTGTTTCAATAGCTGAAACAAAGTCGGAATTAATACTACTTGACAAGTTTGAAATAGCTTCCGCCTCCTCCTTGATAACTTGTAGGGCGATTTTTTGAATATCTTGACTCATGCTTTACTTTTTGTATGCTTGCAAAAATAGAAATAAATAATTAGTGTAGAAAATCATAGTGCTAATTTTATTATTTGTAAGTAATTATAATGAAAAGATAAAAAAACAAATTATTTGTCGAACATATGGGATTTTTTTGTTAATTTTATACTTCAATTATGTGGTTATAAGTATTTAAAGAAAGAAGCAACATTATGGCTGTTAAAACAGATCAAACCTTAAGGGAAGTATTAAAGAACTTTTTCGGATTTAATGGTTTTAAAGGACATCAAGAAGCAATTATAGAAACTGTCCTTGCAGGGAATGATGCTTTTGTTATTATGCCTACGGGAGGAGGTAAGTCCTTATGTTATCAACTTCCTGCGATGATGTATGAAGGTACGGCAATCATAGTTTCACCACTTATTGCCTTGATGAAAAATCAAGTAGATGCTATTAGAGCATTTGCTTCGGAATCGGGAATTGCCCATGTAATGAACTCATCATTGACTCGTGGTGAGATGGATATGGTTAAAGAGGACTTGCTGTCGGGTAAAACGAAACTGTTATATGTCGCTCCAGAGAGTTTGACAAAAGAAGATAATGTAGAATTTTTTCAAAGAATACAGATTTCATTTTTCGCCATAGATGAGGCGCATTGTATTTCTGAATGGGGACACGATTTTAGGCCCGAGTATAGAAAGTTAAGGCCTATTATAAACGAAATTGCCGATAGTGTGCCAGTGATTGCTCTAACAGCTACAGCTACACCCAAAGTGCAAAATGATATTCAGAAAAATCTGAATATGTTGGACGCAAAAGTTTTTAAGGCCTCCTTTAATCGGCCTAACCTTTACTATGAAGTACGACCTAAAACTAAGAATGTAATTCGTGATTTGATTCATTTTATAAAAGAAAATGATGGAAAATCAGGAATTGTATATTGTTTGAGTAGAAAAAAAGTAGAGGAAATAGCAGAAAGTTTGCAAGTTAACGGAGTAAAAGCATTGCCATATCATGCAGGTTTGGATTCGGCCACTCGTGTAAACAACCAAGACCGTTTTTTGATGGAAGATGTGGATGTCATAGTGGCAACGATTGCTTTCGGAATGGGGATTGATAAGCCTGATGTTCGTTTTGTAGTGCATCATGATATTCCAAAGAGCTTGGAGTCATATTACCAAGAAACGGGCCGTGGTGGTCGTGATGGAGGTGAGGGTAAATGTATTACCTTCTACAGCTATGATGATATTCAAAAATTAGAAAAATTTGCCAAGGGGAAACCTGTCGCTGAGCAGGAGATATCTAAACAACTACTACTTGAGACGGTTTCCTATGCGGAGTCTTCAATTTGTCGACGTAAGCAAGTACTTTATTATTTCGGAGAGGTTTATACACAAGATAATTGTCATAATTGTGATAATTGTAATAATCCTAAGGAACTGTATGAAGTTACTAATGACATCGTCTTAGTGCTTGAAACAATCAAAGTCACAAAGGAGTTGTTTAAGGCAAAGCATATTTGTCAAGTAATTGAAGGTGTAGAAAATACAAATGTTAAAACGGTGAAGCATCACCTGTTGGATGTATTTGGAAAAGGTCGAGAGCATGATCATAAATACTGGATGGGAGTAGTTCGCCAAACCTTAATTCAATTGCTAATTCAAAAAGATATTGAGCTGTATGGTGTGTTGAAACTGAATCCAAAGGCTGCGGAATATATTGCGAAGCCTTATAAGGTTATGATTGCAAAGGATCATGATTATGATGATATTGATAAACCTAGTGTTGTACTAAACCAAAAAGCTGGAATGGCTGGAGAGGCTAGGCTTTTCAAAATGCTGAAGGAATTACGTAAAGATATATCTAAGCATGAGAAAATACCACCATTTGCTATTTTTCAAGACCCTTCTTTGGAGGATATGTGTATTCAGTTTCCCATTAGTATGGATGAACTGCCTCGCGTTACAGGCGTAGGTGTTGGAAAGGCGAAGAAGTATGGTGAGCCTTTTGTGAAATTGATTAAAGATTATGTTAAAGAGTTTGATATCATTCGCCCCGAGGATATGGTGGTGAAGTCGGTTCCAAACAAATCTATATCGAAGGTTTATATTATTCAAAGTATTGATCGTAAGCTCTCTCTTGATGATGTTGCCAAGGCGAAAGGGCTTGAGTTGAATGAATTATTGACAGAAATAGAACGAATTGTATATTCAGGTACTCGGCTCGATATTAACTATTATATTAATACTGTAGTGGATGAATATCATGTTGAAGATATAATGGATTACTTTAATGATGAGGCCGAAACGGATTCCCTGGAAGAGGCATATGATGCATTGGATAATGATGAATACGAGGAGCTAGAAATTAGACTGGTGAGAATTAAATACTTATCAGAAGTAGGAAACTAAAAATAAAAAAGGAAGGTAAAGGCAATTACCTTCCTTCTTTTTTTATCTTTGCCAAGTAAAAAATAGAATTCAAATAATATAAGTATTAAAGTTATGATAAATAAAGGTAAAAACCTTAAAATGATGATTGCTACATTTATGCTATCTGTAGCAATGGTAAGTTGTAATCAACCTAATAATAGTGGAACAGTAGAGGCAAACGATTCAATGAATACAGAGGTTTCTACCCCTGAAGTTTCAGTAGATAAAACAGAGAATAGTAAGAAAGTTTCTACATTTAATGGTGAGTTAAAAATTGTTTTTATTGACACTGATAGTCTTGTTACACGTTATAAGTTTTTTACTGATGGTAACGATCGTATGGTAAAGATGGAGCAGTCAATGCGTTATCGTTTAGAGTCGAAGTCTAAAAAACTACAAAAAGAATATGAAGAGTATATGCGACAAGGTAAAGCTGGTTTGTTGACATTAAAACAGCAGCAGGATACTGAAGCCAGTTTGACAAAGCAACAGCAAGATTTGGCAACATTAGAACAGAATCTGACAGATAAGCTAATGACTGAAAAGCAACTGTTAAATACGCAGATAAATACTACTGTCGCAGAATTTATCGAGATATATAGAGTTGAGAAGGGTTATACCTTTATTATGCAAAAACAAACTCTTAATGGTGTTCTTTCGGGCGATCCCTCCTTGGATGTTACCGATGAGGTAATTAGTCGTTTGAATGCGAAGTACGAGTTTGAAACAAAGCATCAATAAGAAATAGATGAAAAACCTTTCTTTATATTCTATTCTTTTACTACTACTTTTAGCAGTTTCTTGCGGTGTCAATAAGCAAAAGCAAGACGAAGATGCTTTGTATAGAGAAGTAATATTTTATTATGATGATAGCATTACAGAACGTGTGGTGTGGGAGTATCCAGAAGGCAATGATAGTGTGATTCTTGTTTCTCATTTCTATAAAAATTCGCAACTTCAGATGCAAGGTAATATCTCAGGAGGCGTTAGAAATGGAGAATGGAATGCATGGGATGACCAAGGCCGAAAGTTGTCAACAGGTAATTATATTGATGGTATTGAGAATGGCTTATGGACTGTGTGGTTTCCAAATGGGCAGAAACGTTATGAGGGCTTATTTAAGGATGGAAAGCGGCAAGGTTTATGGGTGTTCTTTGATGATAAAGGGATTAAGTTAAAAGAGATTGAATACTAGGAAGAATATATTTTATAAAAAAAAGGCTTCAAATCATTGATTTGAAGCCTTTTTTTTTGTTTTGCTGCGAATTGTATTATTTGCATTTATAGTATAGATAAAAGTAAATAGGAAGGTGATCGCTATATCCTCCATAGTATTTTTTTCCTCCATAGGTTTTTGCTGGTGATTTAACACCGTTCTTATTGGTATATAAAAAGAAATCATGTCGAAGAATTTCAATGTCAGTACTTTTAACTTGTAATCCTTTTTTAGAATTTAGTACCTGTCCACTCACAATTATCTGATCAATCATATTCCACTCCTTAGTTTTCCAATAGTAGTAGGAGCCAATTTTTTGAAGATGTTTGTTTAAGGATAAATTGTATAAGTTACTGTTTGACACGTTATTTATAGCTTTTACATTGAGTGTCTCAATGATGCTTTTATCAGTAGGTTCATCATTGAAATCACCCATTATTAAAATCCTTGGATTGCCATCAGCCATGAATAAAGAATCGGTAATACCTTTTAATACCTCAGCGGCTCGCATACGCTTATGTTCTGACTTTTCTTGCCCTCCTCGACGCGATGGCCAGTGATTTACAAATATATGAAGAGTGTCTTTGGTTTTCTTGAATACAAGCTTTGCATATAGTATTTCGCGAGTTTTGAAATAGTTATCGTTTGACAATTCAACTTTATAAAACTGTTTATTAATTAGCTTAAATAGTTTTGAATTATATAAAAGTGCCACATCAATTCCTCGTCGGTCAGGACTCTCGTGATGTATGATTTCATATCGTGCTTTTTGTAAACTTTTTTCTTTAATCAAGTCCTCCAATACCAATTGATTTTCCACTTCAACTAATGATAATAATCCAGGTAGTTTAGTTGAATCAACAGATGATATAACCTTAGTTAAGTGGCTGAGCTTTTCATTATAACGAGAAGTAGTCCATTTCTTTTTACTTGTCGGTAAAAACTCGTTGTCTACTTTGTGTGGATCGTCAATAGTATCAAATAAATTCTCCACATTATAACTTACTACTAATAGGTTTTTACGGCAGTTTATGTCTGTTTCTTGAGCAAAAATATTGGTAAAACTGATGCTAAAAATCAGGGTTAAATAAAATACTTTCTTCATTATTTATCTTTGAATATATTAATCTCTCTGCGTTCTTTTTTTGTGGGACGTCCCATTCCTTTATTACGAAATTCGAAACTCTTATGCTTTAGGAGGTCTATTTTGTTATACTCCTCGTCTGGAGTTAAGTTCTTCATGAAATTTTCTACCAATTTCGCACCTACACGCTTTTCGAGTAGGTCGACAACCTCCAGTGACAGATTAATTTGCTCTTTTCTAACATCAATAATGTTACCAATATCAATAATACGAGAGGGTTTCAGAGCCATGCCGTCAATACTCACTTTTCCGCTTTTACAAGCTTCGGTAGCCTGTGATCGCGATTTGAATATTCGTACAGCCCAAATCCATTTATCAACTCTAACGCCCATTTGCAGTCTTATTTTTTACGGAAGAAAACCTCAATCGGAACTCCAGTTAGGTCTATATGCTCTCTTAGTTTGTTTTCTATAAATCGTTTATAAGTATCACGTATGTACTGTGGTAGATTACAGAAAAACACAAAAGCGGGATAATGAATCGGCAATTGAGTTACATATTTTATTTGAATGTATTTGCCTTTCCAAGCTGGTGGCGGGTAGTTTTCAATTTCTTCAAGCATAATTTTATTAAGCTTGGAAGTAGTGATTTTTGTTGTACGACGTTCATGCACATCAATTGCCAGTTGTAATGCTTTGATAAGACGTTGCTTATTCAAAACAGAAATAAACATAATAGGCACATCGCTGAAAGGTGCAATACGGTTACGAATATGTTCCTCGTATTTCTTGGTAGTAGTATGGTCCTTTTCAATCAAGTCCCATTTGTTTACCAGAATAACAATTCCCTTATGATTTCTTTGTGCTATTTGAAAGATGCTCATATCCTGAGATTCGAACCCATTTTCAGCATCAAGCATAAGCATGATAACATCACTTTTCTCAATGGAGCGTATGGAACGTAGGGTAGAGTAGTACTCAATATTTTCATGTACCTTAGCTTTTTTACGAATTCCAGCAGTATCTACCAATTCAAAATCAAATCCAAAGCCTTGAAATCTAGTGTATAGAGAGTCGCGTGTAGTTCCAGCCAATGGAGTTACTATATTACGTTCTTGGCCCAGTAATGCATTTACTAAGGAAGATTTCCCAACGTTTGGTCGACCCACTACAGCAATTTTTGGAAGATCATTATCTGTAAAATCATCCTCGTCATCTTTGAACTTTAATACTAATTCGTCGAGTAATTCACCGGTGCCGCCACCATTCATTGCTGAAATGCCATACACTTCTCCAAGACCTAAGCCATGAAACTCATGAATATCGTGTGTTCGCTGAGCGTTATCAACTTTATTAGCAACTAAAAAAATAGGTTTTTTTTGTTTCCGTAAAATATCAGCAACCTCCTCATCAAGAGGTGATAAACCCGTTTTTACTTCCACCATAAATATGATAAAATCGGCTTCGTCAATGGCTAGATCCACTTGTTTACGTATTTCTCCTTCGAAGATATCTTCAGAACCTACTACATAGCCTCCTGTATCTATTACTGAGAATTCCTTGCCATTCCAATCAGACTTGCCATAATGTCGATCTCGTGTAACGCCGCTTGTTTCCTCAACAATAGCTTGACGATTTTTAATTAAACGATTGAAAAGAGTAGATTTACCTACATTTGGACGTCCTACAATTGCTACTATATTACTCATAATGTTCTATTTTAAATAGTTTGCAAAAATACGAATAATAGGAATAGGAATTTTGTTGATTAATTATTGCTGTTTGTACGAAAAAAAGCCCCCAAAAAGGGAGCTTTTAATAATATTATTTTCGAGATATTCCTATTTAAATTCTTTGTTAATTGCTTTAGTCCAGGCATCAACACGGGTATCTAAAAGGTCTTCTTGATGATCTAAATCTAAAGGTAACCCACGGAAGTAATCTCCATGAAGTGCGGCTGAGTCTTTAAAATCATAGCTATCATCATCTTTCCATTCTCCAACAAATTCTACATTATGTTTGGCAATAAAACTGTGTATACGCTCTAAGCCGTCAACAAAGTGATGAGGATAGTTTATTTGATCGCCTAAACCAAATAGTGCGGTTTTCTTCTTTCCAAAATCAATGTTTTTTTCTTCCAAATCGTGAAACATCACATACCATTTGTTGTCTGCGGTAGCATCTTCCCAATGGTCGGCACCTACAGTGGAGCAACCGAATATCAAATTATCATAAAGGGCAACTTTTTCGGTGGATAGTTGACCTAAATCAATCATATCTATATCTGCGTCATTAAAACGCGCTTTGATGGCAGTGGCTGCTTTTTCTACATTACCTCCTTTAGGCCAGTAAAATAATCCAATTTTTTTCATAATTTATTTACTTTATATATTGATAATCAAATTCTTATACTAAAGTGTTTTTGTTCACTTTAGCGATTGCCAAATTTAGAAAAAATATCTAATGACTTTAGTATTCTTTATAATTTATATTGAATATAGAAATTGATAAAATGGCTATTTCTTATTTTAGTCAATTCTCTTTATCGCAAGCTTTTTTTTACTTTTTTAGCTGAAAAAATAGAAGAGAAAAAACAACTAGATTAATTATAGGGAATCAAAATAAGATATAATCTAGAAATAGATAGAATGCTAGCAAATTGCTTAGTGTAGATTAAAAATGTATTTTAGCCAAGGAATAAATTGTAAACAATTATGGCATTTAAAAATAGCATTGACTTTATTCAACGCCTTGAAAAAGAGGGTGAATTGGTACGTATAGCAACAATGATAGACCCTATATTAGAGGTGTCGGAAATAACGGATCGAGTAATTAAAGCAGGAGGAAAGGCTCTTTTGTTTGAAAATACAGGAACCAACTTTCCTATCCTCATGAATGCTATGGGAAGTAAGCGACGAATCGAGTTGGCCTTAAATGTAGATGATGTGGAAGATTTGGGTCAGCAGATAAAAGATATGTTTGAGATGCTGAGTTCGCCAAAAGAAAGCTTTATGGATAAGCTTAAAGTACTTCCTGAATTAAAGAAAATAGCTGGTTTTGCGCCTAAAAGACTATCATCAAAAGGAGCTTGTCAGGAAGTGGAAATGCCAATTGTTGATTTAAGTAAACTCCCTGTACTTACCACATGGCCTCATGATGGAGGACCTTTTATTACATTTCCAGTGGTGCATACTCTGAATGAAAAAGAAGGCTTGCATAATATGGGTATGTATCGTATGCAAGTATATGATAAGCAAACAACAGGAATGCATTGGCATATGCATAAAGGTGGTGCTGGACATTATAATGAGTATAAAAAAGCAGGAAAGCGAATGCCCGTTACGGTTACATTGGGAGGTGATCCAGCATACACCTATGCGGCAACAGCACCATTGCCTGAGAATGTGGATGAGTATATGTTGGCGGGTTTTCTTCGAAAGAAACAAGTTCGATTGGTTAAATGTTTAAGTAATGATATATATGTGCCTGAAGATGTAGATTTTGTATTGGAGGGTTATGTTGATCCACAAGAAGGTTTACGCACTGAAGGACCTTTTGGTGATCATACTGGTTATTATTCCTTGGCCGACTTATATCCTGATTTTCATATAACGAAAATCACCCATCGAAAACAGGCGGTTTATCCAGCAACTATTGTGGGAACACCACCTCAAGAAGATGCATTCATAGGATTGGCAACGGAGCGTATGTTTTTAGCGCCCATTAAGTTGACTATGGTTCCTGAAATGGCTGACATGCATATGCCACCTGAAGGAGTATTCCATAATATAGTGCTTGCAAGTATAAGAAAAAGCTTTCCTGGACAAGCTGCTAAAGTTATGAGTGCACTATGGGGAGCAGGTCAAATGATGTTTAATAAGCTTCTTTTTATATTCGATGAAGAAGTGAGACTGACAGATTATAAACAAGTGTTTCAAGAAATCACTGATTATACTGATCCTATTAAGGATGTGCTTTTTAATCGAGGCCCAATGGACGTGCTTGATCATGCCAGTGAGCGTTTTGCCGAAGGAGGAAAAATGGGTTGGGATGCTACACGAAAACCTGAAAAGTGGAATGGCAAACCGCTTGTTGAAAAAGAAAAAATATTGGCTATACCCCAAGTTACAGAGCTGCATGATGATTTGATACAGGCGGGTTATTCTTTTTTATTAATTCGATTGAAAAAGGAAAAAAATGTAGCTCGGAACATTAGCAAGCAGATTATTGAGCAAGGATTGATTAAAGATATTAAATTTTTAATATTTATTGAAGAAGTGTCTGTGGCTGCTGATTATGCTGATGTGGTTTGGCGTGTGGCTAATAATGTGGACCCTTCCCGCGATTGTTTTTATCAATATGATGTTGAAGGAAAGCCCTATCCTACATTAGTAATGGATGCTTTGCGTAAAACATTGGCTGATGATAATTTTCAACGTGACTGGCCAAATATTGTTACGATGAATCAAGAAACCACAGATTTGGTAGATAAAAGATGGGCCGAATACGGTATTGGAGAGTTTTTGGAATCTCCTTCAGTGAAATATCGTAAACAGTTGTATCCTGGTGGTGCTGTGGCAGAATAGATGAATATTTTGAATTGTTGATTTGGTATTACGGTTAATATTATAATACGATGTTTAAGTATAAAGAAGTATTTACAAGAATTAATAAAAGTCTTGCTGAGCATAATAATCCTGGCAAGGTAGCAAGCTATATTCCTGAATTAGGAAATGTGGATCCTGATAAATTTGGTGTGCACCTTACTAAAATTAATGGTGAGGATTTTTCTTGTGGTGATTCCAATGAGAAGTTCTCCATTCAATCCATTGCAAAAGTATTGTCGCTAACGATGGCCTATAAACTGGAAAATGAAAAGCTTTGGAAACGGGTAGGAGTAGAGCCCTCTGGCACACCATTCAATTCATTGGTTTTATTGGAGCATAATAAAGGCATTCCCCGAAATCCTTTAATAAATGCTGGAGCTTTGGTTATTTGCGATGTGCTAATCTCGCGTTTAGAAAATCCAAAAGAAGAACTTCTAGAATTTGTACGAGAGATATCGGGATTTAATCACATTGACTTTAATCCTATAGTCGTAGCCTCTGAAAAATCAATGGGCTTTCGTAATGCTGCTGTTATTAATTTGATGAAATCCTTTGGTAATATTGAGAATAAGATCGATGATGTTTTGGATTTTTATTTTAATCTATGTTCCATTGAAATGACATGTAAAGAGTTGTCACATACATTTTTATATCTTGCTAATGATGGGGTGTCGCCAAATACTAAAAAACGTATTGTAAGTGTTAGTAAATCCAAAAGAATTAATGCCATTATGCAACTTTGTGGTTTTTATGATGAAGCAGGGGAGTTCTCATTTAAAGTTGGTTTGCCAGGTAAAAGTGGTGTAGGTGGTGGAATTGTAGCTATTCATCCAAACCATTACAGTATTGTTGTTTGGAGTCCAAAGCTTAACCCAAAGGGTAATTCATGGAAAGGAATGAAGTTTTTGGAACGTTTTACTACCGAAACAGAATTGTCGATTTTTTAACTCCAAAATTTCAGTTCAAAAGTAGTTTTATATATTTCTCATAATTACGTATTTAACATATTTATCTATAATTAATATAAATTGCTGATTTTAGGTGTTGTTATAAAAAAAACAATACTTTTGTGTTACAAATATAACAGTAGTAATATTATTAATTTAAAGGCAATTAGAATGAAGAATTTATTATTTATCGTGCTTTTTATAGCATTTAGTGCAGTAGGGGAAGCTGCAAATTTGAAACCATATATTTTGGGCTACGAGAGTAGTGCATCTTTATCAGAAATTCGTACCACATTAAAAACCAATCTAAAATCAGAAGGTTTTAAGGTATTGGGAGAATATCAGCCAGCAAAAGATGGCAGTCGTTGGTTAATCGTTGTTGGAAGTGCTGACTTAACTTCTGCTGTACAAAAAGTTGGTGGTTTGACAGGCTTTGCAGCCAGTTTACGTGTTGCCATTACTAAAGAATCTGGTGTATGGAAAGTGAGTTATACTAATCCCACCTATTGGGGTAATGCTTATTTCAGAGATGATTTCCCTAAAGTGGAAAGTAACTATAATAAGGTAGTAGCAAAATTTGCTGCAGCAATGAAAAAGTCAGGAACCTATATTGGCACTCCCTTTGGTTCGAAAAAAGGAGTAGAGCTTGACGATTTACGTGACTATCAGTATATGATGGGAATGCCAGATTTTGATGATGTGGAAGAACTAGAAGACTTTGATTCATTTAGTGAGGCTGTTGCCAAAATTGAGGTGAATCTAAAAAAAGGAGTAACAGGTATTAAGTTGGTTTATTCAATAAAAATACCCGGAAAAAATCTTAAATTATATGGAATAGCACTTACAGGAGCTGATGGTGAATCAGAGTTTTTACCAAAGATTGACCTTGGAAGTCCAAAGCATACTGCCTTTTTACCTTACGAAATATTAGTGAATGATGATGAGGTTGTTATGCTTCATGGTCGATTCCGAATTGCGGTGGCTTTTCCTGATTTGACAATGGGAACTTTTTCCAAGATTATGTCTACCCCAGGAGCAATTGAAGATACACTTGAGAAACTTACTGAATAAAGAAATTTCCCTTTTAATCTATAATTATACCTAATTATGAAGAAAGACCATGTCGTTTGATTTGGTCTTTTTTTTTGACTATAAAAAAAGCCTCATTCAATTTGAATGAGGCTTTAGTACAAAACTGTTTATTAAAACTAATTAATTAACGTCTATTTTTAGTTCATCTGAATCCATTTTTATTATTACGTCTTCAGCTTCAATATTAATACCATTTGAATCCATGATTATTTTAGTGTTGCCAGATTTTAGATTCAATTCATTTGAATCATTATCAATAATATAGCTTGACTGATCTTCACCAAAGTCAATACGCTCTTCCCATCGTTCTTGTATATCATTTAGAATAGGATGATCAAAATGCTCTTGTATGTATTTAATATGTATGTCTTCTGGTATTTGCAATTCAATAACCACTTTCTGATTTCGCCACTTATTTTCTTTAGCTACTTGAATAAGAGGAGATAATATAAGCGTGTCACCATGAATTGTATAAGGAAAGTTGATGGTTTCTGCCATTCTTTTTGCCTTTTTATATCTATTTGCTCTTGTTTTTTTACGAATAGTAATTTTTGCAGTTTCATTGCTATCTAGTTGCTCATAGGTTATTCTAGGAATGGTGTAAAAGTAATCGCGATCAGCATAGAATTGGATATTGCAACCATCATCTATATCGTCTATCAAATCGAGTTGATTAAAAAAAGCCTCATCAATCTTAATGTATAATGTGTCTTGCTTTAAGTTGTCTAATCGAATTTCGGTGCTTACAGTGGCTTTGTTATTCATATCGTTTGCCAATTGCGTGCCTGAGATAAGTAAAAGAATCACTCCAGTAATCCAAATAATAAAGAAGGTAACTCCCATTCCACTTTTCCCCCTATAACCAAAGATGAGTCTAAGTCCTTGATATACTATTGCGATAAGTGGAATAAACAAAACTAGCATTAAGCCCACATAAGCCATTTTAGAGCCATATACTCCAGAGAATAAAAGGTTAGAAACGTCGAATATGGATATGAAATGTAGTCCAGGAAAAGTATGTACGAAAATGCTTCCAGTTGCAAAAAATGCTGGAATTAGTGATACTATTAGCGCAAGGGCAACAATAGCAAAAATGCTACCGATAAAAATAAGCAAAGCTTTAATGGCAAAACTAATAATGCTAACAAAAACCCCAGCTATGCGTTCGAATATGGTTTGCCCACTACTTTTTTTTTTGAAGTGCTTGTCTTTTATATCATTGAGTTTATCACCTAAATTGTTTAGCTCTTCACGAATCGATTTTTCTATATTGTCTATATTTATGGGTTCACCTCGCATCTCAAGTTTTTGTGCGGTGGTTTTAGCTTCAGGAATAACAATCCATAATATAATATAGACAATAATACTCATTCCAAAGAAAACCAAGGCGATAAATGCAAGGCGTATCCAAATCGGGTTTATTCCAAAATAATAGGATAATCCTGAGCCAACTCCCCCAATTACCTTATCATCAGGGTCACGATACAACTTACGTTTGCCAGTACTATTGCTAGTGTAATGTGTTTGCTTGGATTGTTGTTTTCCATTGTTCTGATTAGGAGTTTCAAACTCGGTTTCTTCCTCAATTTCACCGGGTTCTCCCATTATTTTAATAATTTCTTGAACATCACTAATAGTAATAACTCCTTTTTGTTCATTCAATTTCTCATGAAACATCTCAGAAATTCGTGCTTCAATATCATTAATTATTTCCAAGGCACTGGCATCGGTACCAAAATAATGCTTGAGTCTGTCGAGGTAGTTTTGCAGAGCTAAGTATGCGTCATCATCGATACTAAATAACAGACCGCTTATATTTACGTTTATATTTTTTTTCATATTTATATATTTTAGGCTTTTGTAATCTTATTTACTGATGATATTAATTTTTCCCAAGAAGTATTGAGCTCAACTAAAGTACGTGCCCCTAGTTCAGTTATACGATAGTATTTTCGTGGTGGACCCGATTTGGATTCTTCCCATCGATAATCCAATAAGCCCTCATTCTTTAAGCGAGTTAGTAAAGGGTAGAGAGTGCCTTCCACAACAATTAAATGCGATTCCTTCATCTGCAATATGATATCAGAAGCATAGGCCTCATTATCTTTCATTACAGACAAAATGCAGAGCTCTAAAACTCCTTTTCGCATTTGTGCTTTTGTTTTTTCTATGTTCATTTTCTTGTTGTTTTATGTTATCATTAAATTAATGATGGGGCAAAGATATATAAAAATATGGTACTATGTAAAACAAACTACTAAATATATTTTACTAGTATGTAATAGATAATATTATATGTACAGTATATCAGGTATATATGTAGTAATATTTTTTTATATTTTTTTAATAGGGTAGTGGTTAGCTATATTATTGCTAATAATTTGTACTGTTTATTGAAAATTGTCAATTGATTTTATTCAATAATAATGGAAAGTAGAGAATAATATGAATCAAAAACAAACTGTTAATATCACCTTAAAAACCTTAATAATTTTCCTAAATAAACCTTGCATAATCGTTATCTTCGCAACTTGAAAATTCACCTTAAAATCCGCTTAGGAAATGATTACATTTTTTAGAAATCCCGAGAAATATTTTTTTGTAGAATCAGCCTCTGCAATAGCAAAAGACGATATTCAGAAATTGGAATGGCTTTTTGGCGAAGCCGCAAAAATAATGAATGACAGCCTGCAAGGAACCTATGTGGGAGCGCGCAAAGAGATGGTTACTCCGTGGAGCACTAATGCAGTGGAGATTACCCAAAATATGGGCATCGAAGGCATTATTCGTGTGGAGGAGTTTGACCAAGTGCAAACAACCAGCCCTGAATATGATCCAATGCTGCAAGCGGTTTATGAAAATCCTGCTCAGGATGTATTTACCATTGAAGTGGAGCCGGAAGCTATTGTATATATTGATGATATGCATGAGTATAATAAGAGTGAAGGCTTGGCATTGAGCGAAGATGAGGTGGAATATTTGGAGGATGTGGCCAAGCAGATTGGTCGTAAACTTACCGATAGTGAGGTTTATGGTTTTGCTCAGGTGAATTCAGAGCATTGTCGCCATAAGATTTTTAACGGTAGCTTTATCATTGATGGCAAGGAAATGCCTCATTCGCTTTTTAGCATGATTAAGCAAACCTCCAAAGAGAATCATAATAAAATTGTATCGGCCTATAAAGATAATGTGGCTTTTATTAGCGGACCAAAGGCCCAGCAGTTTGCTCCAAAAACACAAGATAAAGCCGATTTCTTTGAGGTGAAGGAAATGGATACTTTGATTTCTCTAAAAGCAGAAACGCATAATTTCCCAACAACGGTGGAGCCATTTAATGGTGCAGCAACGGGTTCTGGTGGCGAGATTCGCGACCGTATGGCCGGTGGTAAAGGTAGTATGCCTTTGGCTGGAACAGCTGTTTATATGACTTCTTATCCTCGTTTCGATTCGCAGAATCGTGATTGGGAGAAAACAATGAAAGAGCGTGATTGGTTGTATCAATCGCCCTTGGAAATTCTAATTAAAGCCTCGAATGGTGCCAGTGACTTTGGTAATAAATTTGGACAACCTTTGATTAATGGAAGTTTGCTAACATTTGAACATCAAGAGAATGACCGTAAACTGGGTTATGATAAAGTAATAATGCAAGCCGGTGGAATTGGTTATGCCAAAGCTTCGGATGCACAAAAAGATACTCCTAAAAAAGGTGATAAAGTTGTGGTGATGGGTGGTGATAATTACCGCATAGGAATGGGTGGTGGTGCTGTGAGTTCGGTGGCTACTGGCGAGTTTACTAGCGGAATTGAGTTGAATGCAGTGCAGCGTTCCAATCCCGAAATGCAAAAACGAGTTAATAATGCTGTACGTGCCATGTGCGAAAGTGATGTGAACCCAATTGTTTCTATCCATGATCATGGTGCTGGTGGGCACTTAAACTCACTTTCTGAATTGGTGGAAGAAACTGGTGGAACTATTCACTTGGAAGAGTTGCCAGTGGGTGATCCTACTTTATCGGCAAAAGAGATTATCGGAAACGAATCACAGGAGCGTATGGGCTTAGTGATAAATGAGAAGGATGTGGAAATGATGCAGCGTGTGTCGGAACGTGAACGTGCACCTTTTTATGTAGTTGGTGATATCACTGGCGATATGCACTTTAAGTTTGAAAGTAAAAAACAAGATAATCCCATCGATTTGGAATTGGGATACCTTTTCGGTAAACCTCCAAAGACGGTTTTGGTGGATACTACTATTGTTCCCACTTATAAAGCGGTGAATGTACAAAATGCTAATTTTGAGGAGCAATTATCCAAAGTATTACGCATCGAGGCAGTAGCCTCAAAAGATTGGTTAACCAATAAGGTGGACCGCTCGGTAACAGGAAAAGTTGCCAAGCAACAATGTGCCGGAAGTATACAGCTACCGCTAAATGATGTTGGCGTAATGGCCATGGATTATCAAGGAATAAAAGGAATTGCCACTACTTTGGGGCACGCGCCTATCAGTGCTTTGGTGGACGAGGGAAAAGGCTCGCGATTATCAATTGCTGAGGCTTTGACCAATATGCTTTGGGCTCCTATTGAGGATAATATCAAAGGATTAAGTTTGAGTGCCAATTGGATGTGGCCTGCTAAAAATGAGGGTGAAAACGCTCGTCTTTATAAAGGTGTTGAAGCTATTGGTAAATTTGCAATCGACTTGGGAATCAATGTTCCAACTGGAAAAGATTCCCTTTCCATGAAACAGAAATATGATGATGGCGTGGTTTATTCACCTGGTACGGTTATTATTACTGCGGTAGGTGAGGTAAGCGATATTCGCAAAGTGGTAGAGCCTGTAATTCAGGAGGCTACTGGCAGCAAAATGGTGTATGTGGATTTCTCTAAAACCAATTTGGTATTGGGTGGAAGTAGTTTTGCTCAGGTGAATAATCAAGTGGGAGCGGATGTGCCTGATGTTGCTGACACCACTTATTTTAAGAATGCATTTAATGCTGTTCAGAAACTGGTTGAGCAGGAGCAAATTATTGCAGGTCACGATATTTCGGCCGGTGGAATAATCACCACTTTATTGGAGATGACTTTTGCTCAAAACGAATTAGGATTAAATATCGACCTTTCTTCCATCGATGAGAAAGACTTGATAAAGCTTTTATTTAGTGAAAACCCGGGTGCTATAATGCAAGTTAAAGATATTGATGCTTTTGCAGCCATTATGAATGCTGCAGGAATTTCCTTCCACCAAATTGGGGAAGTGAATAAGGGGCGGATTCTAAACATTAAGCATAATGAATTTGAAACCCAATTGGGAATTGATAAATATCGTGATATCTGGTTTGAGACTTCCTATTTCTTTGAGCAAAACCAAACGGCTAATGGACTAGCTGAAAAGCGTTATGAAAATTATAAAACACAAGAATTAAGCTATCGTTTTCCACAACATTTTAATGGAAAACTAGCAGCCTATGTGAAAGATACTAAAAAGCCTAAGGCGGCGATTATTCGTGAAAAAGGAGTGAATGGTGATCGCGAAATGGCTTATTCATTATACCATGCCGGCTTCGATGTGAAGGATGTGCATATGACGGATTTAATTGCTGGTCGTGAGGATTTGAGTGATGTGAATATGATTGTTTATGTGGGAGGATTCTCCAACTCAGATGTACTTGGAAGTGCAAAAGGTTGGGCAGGAGCATTCCTTTATAATGAAAAAGCAAAAGCTGCCTTGGATGCATTCTACGCTCGAAAAGACACCTTGAGTTTGGGGATTTGTAATGGTTGCCAATTGATGGTGGAGCTAGGATTGGTTTATCCAAATATGGAAGTGAAACCTAAGATGCTGCATAACGACTCTCATAAATTTGAGTCAGGATTTATCAATGTGGAAATTCAAGAAAATGATTCGGTAATGCTAAATACATTGGCAGGAAGTCGATTGGGTGTTTGGGTAGCACATGGTGAGGGTAAATTTCGCATGATGTTGGACGAAAACGAATATCATATTCCTGTGAAGTATGCTTATGAGGAATATCCAGCAAACCCCAATGGCTCGGATCATAATGCTGCGGCTATCGTCTCAAAAGATGGACGTCATTTAGCCATGATGCCTCACTTGGAGCGGGCTATTTTTAATTGGCAATGGGCTAATTATCCAGCAGATCGTAAAGCTGATGAGGTTACTCCTTGGTTTGAAGCTTTTGTGAATGCTCGGGAGTGGGTAGAGGAGATGGTTTAATGGAACACTGATAACACAGATTTGGCTGATTTACGCTGATACTAAAATACTAACGAGGGCTTTCTTGCGAGGGCTGTCGTTTTTTTAAAAACTCCCTAAGATAATCGCTGATAGTTTTCTGCGCCTATCTGCGGTATCTGCGGGACATAAATACTATCCATAAATCTCTCTGATATCCACCAATTCCGTAAAATAATAATGCACCCAAATATAAAGGTGATTAAATAATGCGGCAAATAAGGCTGCTTCGGATTGGAGTATAACCCCAGGGATCCATAATAAGAAAAAGCCAAAGGTGTACATTGCGTTGGAGGTAAAACGAAAGATACCTTTATCTACAAAGGGGGTCTTCTTTACTTTCTCAGGATCGAAATGATCAATACCATAAGCACGGTCCATACCAAAGTATTTCTTAACAGAGTAGAAAAGGTAAATGGCAGGAATAAGCAGTGCAGCTGATAGAATATAGGAGAATAAAGGACTAATATCCGCTGTTTGCTGATTCGAAATAGCCAATAGAATTATCGTAATCAATCGTGAGCCAAATAAAATACTAAATCCTGCTTTATAAAGAGGGAAGGCTTTTTTGCCAAATATTTTTGTCAAACTATGATAGTGTAACTCTAAGCGCCAACATATAAGAACATATATCTGATGAATGATTGGGGTCGCAATGGCGATAATAAACCAGTAAAAAGTACTAATGCCCCATAATTGTCCTTTTAGAATATCCTCATCTATTTGAATTACATAAATAAGCCCTAGTAGTAGCACTACTAAGAAGAGTAAATGCCAATGTTGTTGTTTAAAAATCTTCATTATTCGCAAAGTATATTTAGGTTACAAACGTTCAACAAAGCTATCAAAATAATTGGTTACATAAATGAAATATCTTATTTGTGATATTTATGCCTTTTTTATATCTTTGAACAATAATCAAAACTGCACTGTTTTAGCCTAAATATAACTCATGAAATTCAAAGCCTGGAAAATAATTATTCTCACTTTTATTGTACTTATAGTTGCTGTATTGGCCTTTGGTCCTATGGTAGCCGTAAATCAATTGGAGAAAAACAGCAAAGAGTGGGTAGGACGCAAACTTGATATTGGTGACCTTAGCTTGAATTATTTTACTGGAACTCTTACAATAACGCAGTTTACCATGTATGAAGCTGATGATAAAACCACATTCATAGCTTTTGATACATTGCTAATAAATACGGAGCCTTATCATTTGTTTTCCAACGAACTCGTTGTGGAGGAAGTGGGTATATCTGGTCTTAGAACTTATATTACCCGTAGAGATCCCGTTTTTAATTTCGACGATCTTATCGCTTTTTATAGTCAAACCGATAGCCTAAATGTAGAGGAGGAGCCTGTGGATACCACATTACAAAAGGATCCGATGGTGATTAAAATATCAAATATTCATTTGAATGCAAAAGAGCTTTCATATACTGCATTGATTTTGGAACATGAAACGAGGTTGGTGAATCTTAATCTTATTGTTCCTTATATTAGTTTGAATGCCGAAGGAGGTAGTCATGCAGGAGTGCAATTTGACTTGGCAGATAATGGGCATTTTGGGATTAAGTTGGATTTTAATCCCGATTCTAGTGATTTTCATGCAGATATAAAAATTGATGAATTGAATTTGGCAAACTACTATGTATATGCGGAGTATGAGTTAAATATCTCTGCTCTAAAAGGTATGTTTGCCACTCATTTAATATTTGATGGAAATCTGAATGAGATTGAAAAAACACTCGTGAAAGGTAATATTAACCTTAAAGATTTTGCCCTGCATGATACCAAGGAACAGAAGCTTGTGGGCTTGGAGAATTTGATTATTGGTATTGCTAAAATTGACAATTATAATCAGCGATATATTATTGATTCGGTGCGTCTTTCCAGGCCTTTTGTTAATTTAGAATTGCTTGATGAAGGAACAAACTTTGATAACCTGCTTAAGGTGCGAGAAGATACAACGATTAAAGTAGTGGTAAAAAAGGAGGTGGCTGATACAATCCCTCCACGAGCAAAAGATTTATATTATTCAGTGCGCTCCTTTATAATAGATGATGCAGTTATTGAGTTTAAAGATCATACTACACCAAAACTATTTACCTATCACCTAAGTGCCATTAATATGCTAGCAAAGGATATTACTTCTGATGCTGAATGGGTAAAAACTCATCTTGATATGTTGCTTAATAATCGTGGTAAAATGAAGGTGGAATTTGGTTTTAACCCAATGAAACCCATGGATATGGACGTGGATTATGTGCTTACGAATTTTCAATTGAGTGATATAAATATTTACTCTGAAATGAATACAGGCTATCCATTTGTATATGGTGAAATGTTTTATTATTCGGATACTAAAATTCGTGATGGCAAGATTGTTAGCGAGAATAAACTGCGCATAAATGATGTGGAATTGGGTGAAAAGGTAAAAGGTTGGAAAAGTATTCCAATAAAGTTTGCCTTGTTTTTACTAAAGGATAAAAATGGTGATGTGGTAATGGATGTTCCAGTACGTGGCGATTTGAATGATCCTGAGATTAATATTAAAAAGCTAGCTTGGACCACTTTCAAAAAAGCCATATTTAAAGTGGCATCCTCGCCAGTTGATTTTCTTGCAGGCTTTGCAAAAATTGATCCTAATGATATAAAGACAGTAGAGTTTGCCTATTTGGATACGACACTAAGTAATCATGTTCAACATCAACTGGATATGTTGATTAAGCTTGAAGAGGCTAAGCCTGGTTTGAAGATAAAAATGGCTTATGTAAATGATGTTAAGAAAGAAAAGGCTTTAATCTCGGTGAATGAGGTAGGTAAGGAGTTCAATGTGGTGAATAAATCGGATTTTACTAAAAAAGATGAAGAGTTTGTAGCTTATATAAAAGCCCAAACACTAAAGGACAGTATTGATATTGAAACTGATTGTATGCTTCTTGTTGGGCAATACAAAGTGGACTCCCTTTATCAGAATTATTCTACTAAACGCATCGAAAAGATAAATAACTATTTACATTCAAAGAATGATAGCACTCAAATTAGGATAGAGCCATTACATAGAAGCTTGCCTAAAAATATAGGCAGCATTCCTATGTTTGAGATGAAGTATTCTGTGGAGGATGAGTAAGTATTGTTTGAAGACATACAGTACAACTTTGCCGTGCCGTTCATATAGCCAAAACCATGCAGCAAGAAAATCTATATATGGGAGGATTAAATGAAGAGCAAAGAATTAGCTTGCTTTCTATTGTAGAGCTAGACCGACCTTATGTAAGTCCAATTGCTTTGTCGTTACTAAAACGAGATAATCCTGATTTGGTATTTAATGAAGCCATTTATGATGTGCCTCAGATTTCAGCCCGTAAAGTGAAGAAGGAAGAGGAGAAGTTCCTTCGGCACCACAAAAATACACAACAGTTATACCCAAAGATGGCTTAAAGTTAAATTTTGAAAAAAAATAGACTTATCAGACGTTAGTTTTCATTTTTTAATAAGTAAATAACCTATGAAATTCACCGAAGAACGATTAGAAAAGGCAATAATAGAACTCTTTAAAAAGGCAGATTATCCTTACGTAAAGGGCGATGCTATTGAGCGTAGAACAGATGATGTTCTAATAAAAGGCGATTTAAAAACGTTTTTGTAAGATCAGTATTCTAAGGAGAATATTACAGCATCGGAAATAGAATCTATTATTCGGAAATTAGAAATATTACCATCGTCAGATTTATACGAAAGCAATAAATCTATTATGCGTTGGGTTTCCGATTGCTTTGTTTTTAAGCGTGTTCAAAATTAGATAAAATGGAAATATTTATTTTAGGCAAAGTGATGCAAATCAGTGAAAAAGGACCTTAATCGTGTCCACGATTAGGACATGTTCAAATGCCTTATTTTGCTCTATTTTGCCATAATCAATAAAACGAAAAACGCCTGAATACTCAGTATTCAGGCGTTTTCTTCATTTTACTCTCTGTTTTCGTGATCCCGGCGGGAATCGAACCCACAGCCTCAGAACCGGAATCTAAGATTTTATCCATTAAACTACGGGACCAGTATCGATGGCAAAAATAATCAATTTTGCTTCTAGTTGCGTATAAGATTCATCTTAACAATGGTCTTATTTCCCTTTGAATCTTTTACTATAAGTTTGAATTGATGATTGCCCGAAGGGAAATGATTATCAATGGTATAATACATTTTTCTCTTCTTTGGATCATATTCCATCAAAATCCATTTGCCATCAAGTGTAGCGGTATAGTTTTTAACCCCAGACAAATTATCAGTAACAGTAAAGGCTATATTTCGTTGTTTGCTTATGTTTTTATTTGGGTAAACATTGTAATTCTTAATGATGGGCGAAATGGTATCTACTCCGATTAGATAACTCCCGAAGGAGCGTGTTCTGCCAACCAAATAACCATTTTTATAGCTTCCACCTTCATAATAAAACTTGCCTTTTTTGGTTAAACTCAAGATACAAGCTTTCGATTGTAGGCTAGGAGTTAGAGCTGAGTCGGCTTTAATGGAAATGGAACAGTATTTATGCAATGGAACACCCTCGTCATAAATCTTATATAGCTTTGAATAGTTAGTGTATTTATTCTCTTTTTCTTGAACATAAAAAATAATATTATCGTAAAGTGCTCCTTTGGGAATGTTGAATATCAAACCTTTATTATTAGCACGGTAAATATTTGTATGATTACACTCGAAAAAAGTACCTTGAACTTTCTTATGCTTAGTGGCCTTGGGGTTTTTACGTATATAGAACTCTAAAACGGTATTTTGTCCAGCAAAATCAGAAGCAATGATTTTTATTTTATGTGGCCTGTCATCTTCAAGATGTACGATGCCATTATTTACATCACTTGATGTGTTAAGCAAATGATTGTTTGCTTGTATCAGACTACGTTGATATTTAATTTTCTGCTCTTTATAGCTTTTATAATCGATAAACGAATTAATATATCGTTTTTCTGAAAAACTTAATTCATCTACTTTGAATGTAAAAAATAAGTTGCTATCGATAAAATACTCAAGTTTATATAAACCGTTTTTATTTACTGCTCCATCTTGTTGGTCAATACTTTGAATGCCAATAAAGAACTGCTCATTGACTAAAATTGTATCATTTGTAGGAAGTTTTGCTTTTTTCTTTGTTTGCTTGAGCTTGAACTCTTTTTTAGGTTGATAGTAAGAATTTATATAGGAATAAATTGCCAAACGACTAATCTGCGGATACTGATGATCAGCTATTTTAATTCCAAAAAGCAGTGGGTTTATGGGATGAGAATTGCTAGCATTACGAATTTCATAATGCAAGTGTGGACCTCCAGAACTTCCTGAATTACCCGTATAACCTATAATATCTCCTTTCTTTACTTTAAGACTGGTTTTGTCTGGAAAATATTCAATGGCAAAGGATTTACGTTGGTATTGCACCCATTTCATAATTCCTGCTATGGTATCATTATAGCGTTGCAAATGGGCGTAAACCGACACATATCCTTTTGGGTGTGTAATGTAAATGGCATTTCCATAGCCATAGGGAGAAATCTTGATTCGAGATACATAACCATCGGCTACAGCATATATTTTATGCCCTACAACCCCTTGGGTTTTTATATCGATTCCAGAGTGAAAATGGTTGCCACGTAGTTCACCAAATGTTCCTGAAAGAACCAAAGGGATATCTAAAGGTGAGCGAAAATAATCTTGAGGGTATTTGCTTTGAGCAAAGCTGTTAAGCCCTACAAATAGAAGAACTGTATAGAGTATATATTGTTTTATCATTGGATACTTAAATTTGAAAAACAAAGATGTAGCAATTATTATTCCTCTTTATTTTGAAAAAGAATATTTATTAACGATTAAAGGTTAATTGCGGAATGAGGTATTTAGTAATTAATTTCTGTATGTAAAAGCTAAAATAATTAGCTATAGCTACGTTTTATTCGCCTTAATTCAAGGGGGGTATGTAAGAAATCCTTGAGTTTTAATTTTGATTCACCTTTTTCTTCCCAATGCCTCAAAGGAACTTCAATCATCCTTTCTTGAAATGCTATTGCACCCCATTTTTTTCTAAAACGGATAAATAGCTCAATATCAAAAAACCACTTACTTACAAAAGGATCCTTAAATAAATCTTGGGCCATGCAATTACAAAAGAATTTTGCTCCACATTGCGTATCGTATATTTTGAGGCCAAAAGTATTACCAACTATAGTGGCAAATACACGTCCCAAATAATGTCTTTTCAAGCTCCGTTTAATATCCCAACCATAAAGTTTTACCCTGGACCCAATTACAAACTGAATATTATAATCGTCGAAATAGGAAACCAAATAGGGGGCTTCGGAAAGTGGAGTAGCAAGGTCTGCATCCATATAACCAAAAAAATCGAAGTCCTTCCAACGCCATGCTTTTTGAATGCCTTGTCGTACGGCTTCGGCTTTTCCTGAGTTTGCTTCCAATGAATAGATGCTGATTTTATCAGGTTTTGCACTCTGAAGTTTGTTTAGCTCTTCCAAAGTGGAGTCGGTACTCCCATCATTTACAAGCATTAAATAATATTCTTTCTCATTTTCTAAAAAAGAAATAAATTCTTCATGCTGAATACGATTTGCTTCGTTATAAAATGGAATTACAATACAGATTTTCGACATAGTGCATAGGTTGATAGCCCCGGGATTTTTAGGCCCAATCGGTGCATTAAGTTCGTTGTTTTGAAGTCCAAATATAATACTTCTTTCAATATGTTTGATTGCTTTTTAGAGCCTTGCCAGGCTGCAAGTCCTTGTGACTTGGGTTTACCAAATATTTTTTCTTTGCCCAAATTTAACAGACGAGGGGCGAGGAGTGATGAAAAGAAATTTCCACTTTCAATTATATCAAATCCAGAACTATTTAATGTGTTTACCAATTGTTTTCGTGAATACCGCCGGTAGTGATTTAGAAATACATCATGCTCAGAGAAAAGGCTTTGATAGGCTGGCACTGTAATCAAAAATAGCGTATCGTGGTTTATATAATCTTTATTAACAAGAGAACTCAAAAACTCTTTATCATTTTCAATATGCTCTATTACATCCATCAATAGAACGACATTGGCTTTATCAATCCTATTGCCCAGTGAATCAATGCTTTGAAATAGGTTTATGCCATCTTGCTCAAACGCTTTAATCATCTCTTGTGAAAAGGCAGTGTCGATGGCAAAGAAGGATGAATTTGGTATTCTGTTATGCAATTCAGACACTACATAAGTGTCGCCACAACCCACATCAAGGATGTTTGCTTTGCTTTGTTCTGAATAATATTTTTTAATGAAAGTATATATTACTTCCAAGCGAGCCAATTCCCATGGATGACGATTTTCACTAGTATTACGTTTATATTCTACTATATCCATTTGTTTTTATTTATTCATTTTGAAAACTGATAAAATACGATTACCGTCACGCTCAACCTTATAAACTTCGTTTTTATATTGATAATCTTCAGGATGATAACGATAGTTTGTAATAAAATAATCTGATTGCTCAGGTTTATCTACCACTTGAATTCGCTTCTGATCTTTAGCTGTTAAATAAAGAATATTATTTGGCCCAGCAGCATTAGCGAAATTGATTTTAATTATTTTTGACGAATCGCTACGCATCACAAATTCCAATCCTTCACGATAGCTCAATCCCCAATAATCCATCTCAAATGATTTTCTTCGGTTCTCATTTTCCTTACTTACAAAATGATTGAAATAGACTTGCTCATAAGGGTGGAGCTTATATATTTTCAGTGCAGTTAAAAGCATAAATATTATAATAAAGCTATTTACAATATACCAACCAATTTGTTTATTCTTAAGCCTTTCACTTAGTTTTACATAAGCATAAACTGCAGAAATTACAATCAATGGGTAAAGAAAAAACACTTGTCGCCAACCATCGTAAAGCGTAGAATTTAATAGGATGAGAATTATGGTAAAATCAAATGGAAAACTTGCTAAAACAAGAATATACCAATTTGAATTAATTGTAAATGCATTTTCAGGATTTTTGAAATAATCATAAATTATCCACATAAAGCCTATCATAAAAAGAAGTAGAATAAAAGGTGGGGTGCTAATTCCAATCCAAATAGGGATATAGGTCCATGCGACTTCCCTAGCAGGAATAAGGCTTCCTTGAAATAAAATATCATAGCGAAAAGGGAACTGACTCATACGAGCAAAGCTTTTGCCTACTAATAATGGGTCGGTCCATAATGCTGGCCAAAACGCATAAATGAAAATAATTAATAGAATCGAATATAAAGAAAATGATTTTAGAGTTTGGCTTCTTTCATTCTTTGAAGCTATTAAAGATGGAAACATTACCAATAAGCTTAAAAAAGGAAGAATTACTCCAAGAATTCTTGTATCTATGAGTAGGGCGGTGACTAATGCATGAATGATTATCCGTTTTATATTTTGTTTTTCAACTAAAAGATACAGCGTATAAAGCCCTATGATAAAAATACTCATGAAAATGATATCCTTGCTATTAAAAAATGAATGTGCGAAGATTCGAGGGTGTATGTAGAGAACGATGGTTCCTAAAATTGCTGCATTAAAATTTTTGAATAGTTTTAATAATAAAACAAAGAAAAAACCTAAACCAACAATAAATACCATATGATTTACTAGGTGCCTAAAGTTATAAATTGATGACTTATTGTTAAGTTCAAACGCCTTTTGCAGAGCATATAGAGGCATTTCGTATGCAGAACCATAATGCCGATCATGATAAGTTACAAGGCTATCGGATTTACCTAGTAGATATTCATAATTATGTTTCCCTATTTCCAATTGATTGGGCTCGTCCCAAGCAATACCATAATCGTTGGAGGAAAATAAACCAACCAACAAAAAAACGAGAAATAATCCCGCCAATAATCCTTTTTGAAGTTTTGTCAATTGTTTGTTTACCATTGCTTAATTTAATGCTTCAAAAGTACAGAAAGTATATTAAAAAAAGAAAGGCTATCTGTCGAATGACAGATAGCCTTATTCCTATCAATGAGATAATCTAAATTATTTCATTTTTGTGATTAATTGCTGCGTGTGTGCATTTGCATTATCAGTAATTTTTAGGATATAAGAACCTTTTGCTAAATCATTTAGGTTGATTCTTAATGTTTGTGCTCCAGCTTGAAGATCATAATTATTTGAGATAATTAGTTGACCTGCAAGATTGAAAATCTCCACACTTACTCTAGAACTCTTCTCCATATTGATTGCAATATTTAAATTGTTTTCAACAGGGTTAGGATAAGTTTTAATACTCATCGACTTGCTTGAGTTATTGATAGAAACAGTTTTAGGTACCACTGTATTGTTTCTAACTACAAAGTCGTTATTTGTTGAATTTGGATTTGCTGCATCAAGAGTTACTACAATAGGTGTAGTAGTTTTACCTGCAATTTCAGCCCAAATAGTATAAGTACCATCTGCAAGGTTATTGAAAACAAAATTTCCATTTGCATCGGTGGTGTTTGTAGCTACTGGCATACCATTGCTTAATAAATTTACGATAACACCTGATACTGCAGATTTAGAACCCGTTCCAAGGCTACCTGAAATACTACCTGTACCATTCATCGGAGTAATAAGTGCTAAGTTGATATTCACATTTGATTGATTTGCACTTACAGTTAAAGTAGTAGCTGATGACCATAGTATATCATTAATATAATATGTAGCTGCATGAGTAGTTGTATAAACTGAATTGCTAGCAGGCATTGCATAGATTAGATAATCTCCAGCAGGAATATTATTAAAATGATACCCACCACTAGAATCAAGATTTACAGAATCAACTAAAGTACCATTTGTTTCAAATATTTTAATAAGACCCAAGTCAAGGTTGTTGCTTCCTGCATAAACACTACCCCAAACAATATAATTTGTAGTGCCACTAGAAATTGTAACATTTTGTGTAGATGTAGATTGACAGTTAGCTCCAAAAATCATTAATGTAACAGTATATGTGCCTGTACCAAAAGTATGTAGAGGGTTTTGTACGTTAGAACTTGTACCGTCACCAAAGTTCCACATCCATGATGTAGGACCTCCTGTTGATATATCAGTAAACTGAATAATATTTTGATTTGTAGGTGTAGCAGCATAAGAGAAAGCTGATTGACATGCTCCACCGCTAGATACTACAATAGTATTAGTAGTTGAATTGGAACAAAGAGCCGATGCAATAGTTAATGTAACATTATATGTTCCAGTAGAGGCATAGGTATGAGTAGGGCTTTGAAGGTTAGATGTATTACCGTCGCCAAAATCCCATGACCAAGATGTTGGGTTTCCTGTAGAAAGGTCAAAAAACATTATTGTATTGGTGTTGCTAGTATCAGGAACTGAGTAAAAAGATGCTTGACAACTAGGTGTAGTATTACCTACAGTTACTACAATGTTAGTGGTATCACCACAAGTAGCAGTAATTATTGTAAGAGTTACTGTGTAAGTACCATTACTTGCATAAGCATGTATTGGGTTCTGAAGAGTTGATGTATTGCCATCTCCAAAATTCCATGCCCAACTTGTTGGAGTTCCCAAAGAATAATCAACAAAATTGATTATAAGAGGGTTTAACGAATCAGGATAAGATGAAAATACTGCTTGGCATGATCCACTTGGATTACCAACACATATTTGTAATGTAACTACTGTATTTAGTGAAGTAAATACTTGACTAACTATACTTTGATTACAATCATAAGTATAAACAGTATAGGAGTTACTTGCTCCCACGTTAGCAAAGCTAAACTGTCCGCTAGCGTTGGTAGTAGTAGTCATGTAAACCATTGAGCCTGAAGTGCTATCGCCCATAAGGTAAACGGTTTTATTCGCAATTGGAGCTTGCGTTGCTGAGTTTTGTACTGTTCCCGTTACCTGAGCCATTAAGCTGATTGAGGTAAAGAACAGAATTGCTAAAGAAAGTAATCTTGTTTTCATAATGTTTAATTTATATTTATAATTATTTAATTTAATATTTGTTCTTGTTTTCTATATGATGAAATAATACTTAATAGTTGCATCAGTTTTTAATAAATTTCTTTATAAGCTGACTGTCATGCGATTGTAATCGAATAAAATATAGTCCTTTTGTAAGATTGGAAACATTAATTCTTTTTTGTTCATGCGTGCAAATATAATTCTTTTTTGAAATAATAACTCTGCCCTGAATATCGAAAATTTCAATTTCTAAATCTATACTATGATCAGTATTTGATTGAATATACAAATCATTCTTTACAGGATTAGGAAAAATAGTAACCTTTGAAAGAAGTCTAGGTTTTGTAGAAATGCCTGCCACAATATTTTTTCCATCCACTACAAATGAAGCACTATCTTCATCAGGGTTTTCATAACCGATACTTACCATTTTATTTTGTGTGAATTTTCCAATAATCTCAGGGTGAATATAATATGTGCCAAAAGCTAAATTGCTAAACTCGTATTCACCTTGTGAATTAGTTGCTGTTTTAGTTATAATATTGGAATCGTTTAGTAATAAGTAAACATCAACATTAGCCAATGGAAGGTTAGTTCCCATCACTTTATTACTAATTATTCCGCTGATGCTACCACTTCCAGCAGGGTAGGATACCGAACTTTTGGATAGTTGAATGTTAGTATATATATTATTGGAATTTACCAAAATGGAGTCGGCAAACTGCGAATATATAGTATTGGGCATCCATGTATTATAAAATGAAGCGAAAAAATTTGAATTGCTCAATATTTTGGCATAAACATAATAATAACCCATGGGTATATTGGGAAAGTTATAGTAGCTTATTCCTTGATTTGATGTTGATAATACTGAGTCGTAAGCAAGCATATTTCCACTTATACTGTCGTATTGATAAAGGTAGAGCATTCCGTTTACTAAATAACTAGAATCGGCAAAAGCATAAACCAATAAGCTACCGGTATTTGAATTGGGCAATACAGTTACTTGTTGACTGATAGTATCGACACACGACTGTGTAGTGATTATTAAGCTTACAGTGTAGTTTCCTGCTTGAGCAAATGTATGATTAGGATTTTGTAGGCTTGAAGAGGTACCATCGCCAAAGTCCCATTGCCATAAATATGGGTTGCCTAGCGATTGATCGGTAAATGAATAAATAAGATTGTTTGTAGGATTTACATTATAAATGAAATTTGCTTGACAAGGATTTGGGTTTGCATATACAATAATTGTTAAAACGATGGAATCAAAGCAATAGTTAATGGAGTCTATTATAAATAAACGAACCTGGTAACTACCAGATGAATTATAGGTGTGAGATGGGTTTTGAATGTTTGAAGTTGTTCCATCACCAAAATCCCAGTCCCAACTTGTGATATTTCCACTTGATAAATCATAAAAATGAATTAATAACGGATTATTCACATCAGCAGAATCCATAAACTGTGCATTACAATTTGGTGGAGAGCTAAATAAAGGTCCATTTATACTTGCTGACAAATTTTCGGAAAATATCAGAAAAGATAAACTAATTAATATATATGCTATTTTATTCATAATCTATGTTTTACAATTTGATACGTATCCCAAGCGATATACGTACTTGTATATATTTTTGACTTATTGGATAATTTTTTTCGAACATCGAATTCAAGTTGTAACGAATCTCGGGGCGTGCAAAAAGCAGGCTTCCTGTATTCATTCGATAACCTATTCCCAATCCAACTAATCCATTATAAGTGTTTTTTACTAAAATATTATCGGCTTGCTTACTACTTATTAAGCTCGTTCCTTGTTCATTTGGAATATTTACTTCTGATTTTATCAAGCGATTCCATGAAACTCCTCCAGAGATATCAAAAACAAAGTTTCTATAGTTAAACTCATGTCCAATCACTAGTGGAATCTCAATATAGGAGTAACTATTAGTAAAAGATATAGTTTCTGTTGTTTGTGTGCTATCGTAATGTACTTTATTCACTACACTTGTGTCTTGATCTACCGTAACCTTATATATAGGTATGTTCGTAGTTGTATCGTTTGGGTTTGGTAAATAACCAATAATTGTTCGATTATAGCTAGTACTAAAAATCATATACGAGCTTTTTACTGACTCTACATCATAGGCTGGGATCAAATAATTTGCCCGGTCTTCAATTCTATGATAGTTTACACCCAAACCCATAAACCACTTCTTATAATAGGTCTTATAGTTTACTCCAAAATGATAAGATAGTTTTGGCGATTCATTATTTGTTCTTAAGTTAATAACATCTTGTAACGAATTATCAGTTGTATTCATCTTATTGAAAGCGATGTTTGGACCTGCAAACACTTCTAAACTATTATGCACTAATACCTTAGGTCTAGATTTTATTTGATAATTAAATTGATCAAGATCGCTAATAATTTCATTGTTGAAGTTTAATTCGTTTGCCGAAGGCATTTTTTCAATCTCTTGTTCTTCAGATTTAGTTGAAACCTTACTGGATAATGTAGCATTACTCTCTGCCAATTTATTACCCTTAGAAGTAGTTTCTGTTTCCGTGGTAGTTTCAGATAATACTCCAGTTGTAGAGATTAGTACTTCACTATCGCTAGTATTATTTTTTGATATTGTGTTTTTCTGAATAGGCCTTGTTTTTTCTGTGGCTACGATTGAAGTATTATTATAAGAGCTTAAGTTATTTGATGCAATGACCTTCGAATTCCTGCTCTTTGCTGTTTTTTTATTGTTGGTAGTATTGGGTTTATTATTTGTTAGGATTTCATTTTTCCGACTAATTTCAGATATGGTATTATCATGTTTTGTATTGCTAGCAATGCTGTTATCAGATTGCTTTGTAGGGATTGCATTAGAGTTGTTATCAACTAATTCTGTGCTATTTGGTTTTACTTCGACTGTATCTTCATTTGTTGATGCAAGGAATAAATAGGAGGGAAGTCCTATTAAAAGCAATGCCAATAAACTAAAAGTGGCTGTTTTAAACCATGCTGATTTAAGGAGTAATGTGGTTGAGATTCGTGTCCACATACTTTCAGAAGGACTAATTTGATTAAAGTCCGTTAAAGCATCCTTAAAGCTGTTCTCTAAATTATTCATAATTATATATTATCCAATTCCTTAATTCTTTTTTCTACTTCGACCTTCAGAAATTTCTTTGCTCTGAAAAGTTGAGATTTTGATGTGCCAACGGATATGTTTAATTTATCAGCAATCTCTTGATGACTCATGTCCTCAATAACAAACATATTGAAAACTACTTTATATCCATCTGGAAGTTGTTGAATAAATTCCATCAACTCCTTTGCTGAAATCATAGGTAAAACAACATCAATATCTTCTCGAATGCGATCATCATCAATTTCGTTCTCATCAAATACCAATCGAGTTTTGCTTCGTTCGCGAAGACTTTGAATTGCTGTGTTTACAACTATCCTTTTCAACCATCCTTCAAAAGAACCCTTGCCCGTATATTGGTCAATTTTTGTAAATATTTTGATGAATGCATCATGAAGAACATCTTCAGCTTCACTAGTATTACGAGTATATCGGAGGCATATTCCTAAAAACTGATTTGCATAAAGTTTGTAAAGCTTATTACGAGCCTTCCGTTTCTTCCTTTTACAGCCTTCTATTAATGAATCTTCTTGATACTCCAATCCTAAATAAATATTTACAATCCAATGACGCTAAATCATGTGAATGGTTGCGTGCAAATAATAAAATATTAATTATTTTCTTAAACTTCTAAGATATGCTTTTTTTAAATCTTTATATTCTTTTTTATTGCCAAACCGTTTATTTGCCATAAGCTTCATGTCGGAATTTGCTTTTTTATCAAAACTTGCGGTTAATATGGCCACTTTACTAATAAGGTTATTATCAATAATTTGACCTGATATTAAGGCGAATTTACAAAGCTTAAGAGCTTCCTCTTGATTATTATTTTCCACATAATAACTGATACCTAAAATATTAAGTACTGGTTTATTATATTCAAAAAGGATATCAATTAATGGTTTTGTTTTACTAGAGTGAATATGAAAAGATTTATTCTGTCTTATTTTTTCAGCACGAAGAAGGTGAGTAAATGCATTTTCTGCATTGACTAATTTTAGGCTGTCAGCTAAAAATATTTCGTTACTATAAGATATGTCTACTTGATACTTATGTAACTGTGTATTTGCTGTTTTAGTTTTAATCTGACAATTTGGTTTTTTTTCTCCAAGGCTTACTGCCTTTTTCCAAAACAGCGAAGCATTGTGATAATCTTCAAAGCGAAGGCTCATATTAGCCTTTTTAATAAGTGCATTATATTGAGTAATTAGCTTATCGCAATCATTTTTTTTAATACTCTCATGCAATTCGTAAATGGAATTTTTAACTTCTGAATCAGACGTTAAATCATATTGTTGAATAATCATAATAGCAGAATCTAGAAGATTCTGAGCTTCAATATAATGCTTACCCCAAGCTTTTAGTTTTCCTTTGCTTAATAAATCCAATGTAATGGGTTTGGCAGCTTGTTGAAGGTAGGTATTAAGATTAGGGTTCTTTTTGAAAGAATACTCACGTTCCAATTCTCTGGCTTCAGCAAACGCTATTAAAGCATATTGATATTTTTTCTGCTCAAAATCAATTTTACCATTATCAATTGCTTCATTATACATTATATAGCGTACTTTTCCAACAATTGTATCAGTACCTATACTTGTGGGAATATAGTCTGAATGAATGTTTTGATACGTCATAGCTAGAGACAGATATTCTTTACTTTTATCAGCATTGTGTTTCTTTGAGTAATATAAACTCTGTTTTATCAGTGCATTATACTCCGACTGATGGAGCATCGCTTCTTTTTTGTTAATTGCCAATTTGCAATTAGTTTTGGGACTGTCGTCACACAATACCTTTGCTTGTGAGAGTAATTTATTTGCCTCAGTAAAATCTCCTTTGCCTCTTGCAATTTCTGATTCGTTAACCAAGCTTTCAATTAATGCAACAATTATTTGTTGGGCTTTGGCGTTGTTTTTTGTAAGTTTTTCTTTATTTTGTAATTTATAGTTTTTTGCCATTTTCATATAATCTTGGCACATATCTAAGCGTCCCTTTTTAAGGGAAGCATTTGCAATGCTTAAATACGAAGCATAAAGACCATAAGTTGCTTGCGATATATATTGCTCTAAACGTGAATCACATTTAATATACATTGTGCTATCACAGTATGTTTTTGCTTTTTCTAGCATTGCCATCGATTGATTGAAACGCTCTTCTTGATTAAATTTCCAGCATTGCTCCATAAGAGAATTATAGCAAGTGTTTGCCAATGAAATGGACTTGGATTTTGTTTCTAAATCGGGTTTTAATTCGCTTAATAAATGATGCGATTTAGATAAACAATCGTTGTATCTATTATGTTGATAATCAATAAGTGATAGTTGGTATACAGAAGGAGAGAAATAAGGATTTATTTGAATCGATTTTTTAAATAATAAAACTGCTTCTCTTTCGTTCCCAACTTTAAGTTGATTCAGTGCTTCTGAATAATTTATGTAATCTAAATTCTCCATTTTCTGATTCATATCCTGACGCCTATTATCAATCAAGTTCTTTAAATTATTATACTTTTGCAATAACCGTATTGGGTCGTAGGAGTCTAAATTTAAGCTTTTACGGTAACTCTCAATTTGTATTTTAGAAAGGTCTTTCTCAATGTATTTCAAATCAACATTTCGTATAGCAACAATACCTGCATCATCATACTTCAATGCATTAACTCGTTTTTCTATGGCATCAAGTTTTAAGGCATCATCATAATAGTTGTCAATATCATTAACAGCCTTTTGAAATTCTGCCTTTTGCTCGTCACCATAATAATAACGTACACCGCTAGGGTCAAGGCTAATTTTGTATGTGATGACTCCCTTTAAGCCATTAATATAAGTCGAGGCAGAATCGTTTGAGCCAAAACTAACTTTAACTTTCTGATAATGCTTAGTATTGGAACTTAAATCCTTAACAAGAAACCTTTGTTCAATAATAGCTGGTGATATAAGGTGGCTAAAATCAAATTTTTTATACTTAAAGAATCCACCATGGTTAATTTGTTTGATTTTCAAACATAGCAAATACTTACTCCCTTTCTTTACTACTTTGGTTTGTAATTCGTATTGATAGTTTATTTTAACATACATCCTAATTTTAGGCAATGCCTTTGCTATTTCATCAATAAAATAATTTGGAAGCGAAGATGTGGTGTATTCAGGTTGAAACTTTAACTCCATATTCTCTGTGAATGTTTTTTGAAACACAGTGCTACTTTGAGCATAAAGTGTTTGAAAACCAATAAATAATATTGAAAATATGATTAAAATTCTTGTCATCAGAGTTTTGTTATTTGACATCAAATATACTGTTTGAATTACTTGCTTTCAGTACTAAAATAAGAGCTTTTCAAATATATTTTGTTTATAAATATGGAGAGTTGAACCGGAACTATTATGAGTTTATCACAGAAAAAATAAAATTGCATAGAAATATAGTGTAGCTTAGTGGTTCAAAACAAAATAGAATGAGCGAAGAACGAAAATGCCTCGAATGTGGTACAGAAATAATTGGTAGAATTGATAAAAAATTTTGTTCCGATCAATGTCGCAATACATTTAATAACCGTGTTCATGCCATTTCTAATACTTACATTAGGAAAGTAAATTATTCATTACGAAAGAATAGGCGTATTATGGAAGAGTTGCTTGAGAAAACAGAGAAAGATGCCCGACGTGTTCATAAAAGTAAACTAACTGATAAAGGATTTAGCTTTGATTATTATACCAATATTTATAAAACTAAAACCAATAAGTATTATTACTTTTCGTATGAATATGGTTTTATGAAGCTAGATGATGATTATTATACGGTGGTAAAGCGCGAAGAATACCTAAATAAAAATTAACTGATATTCTGCCGAAGCCACTCGAAAACAACCACATTGGTAGCTTGAACTACATTCATGGATTTTACGATTCCGGGCATGGGTATATACACTGCAGACTGACATGATTTTAAGCTTTTTTCATCAATACCAAAACGCTCGTTTCCTACTACAAAAGCATATTTGCCTTTTAGTTGAGTTTTAAATACTGAAGTGGCTGATTCAATAGTTTCAACTGCTAATATTGTATAATCATCAGGTATAAGTTTTTGCCATTGATGATGCTCACAAAAATCCCAATTGACGTGACTAAAACCCGTTGTTGCGGTCCTTCGAATTTTAGCAGTTCTAAAGTGATTCTCATCACCAGTAAAGATAACTTTGCTACAGCCTATATTTCCTGCTAGTCGAATAATACCTCCTATATTCATTGGAGTTCGCAAATCTAATGCTACAATTATAGGCGCATTATCTGCATTGTAATTTTCGTTTTTATTATCAAAATAGTGTTGAGAAAGGGTGTCGGTATTATCATAATTAATATCACTCATAAATATTGAGTTTACCATTTTCAAAAAGATCTAATACATCATGTCCATTATCAAGGTTTATGAAAATAGAGTTAATGCCCATCTGATTAGCTGTTAGTATATTGGGCAAGGCGTCATCAATAAATAGACTCTCGTTAGGTTTTATATTTTGATCATTTAATAGGTATTCAAAAGGAGCATTATCGGGTTTGCGTAATCCAATATCATGGGAATAATAGACTTTGTCAAATATTGAATCCAAATCATCAATATTATGATTGTTGATTAAATCTTTATTATAATAATCAGCATGAATACGATTGGTATTGGATAGTAGAAAGAGCTTATAGTTTTTGCGCAAGTCTTTAATCAACTGCAATCGGGCAGGAGGGAAGTCTAAAATTAGACTATTCCATGCTTGATCAATTTGGCTGTCCGACATGTTGATGCCAGATAAATCCCTTATTTCGGCATAAAATTCTTCATTACTAATCAAACCTTTTTCTAAACGGTCAAATAGTTTTGTTTGAGTGGCTTTGGAGTACAGCCCTTCAAAATCTTCTAAGCCAAGTTTCTTGAATGATTCTGCTGCTAGCTGAAAATTTATATTCAAAATTACTCCTCCAAGGTCAAAAATGATATTCTTAATCATAGGTATTAACGTCTATTGTGTTTTTTGATATGCTTACCCGACTTGGTGTATTGCCGTTTTCGACTTCTAGGCCCAACGGTATTTTGTTTTTTGTTCTTTTCCTTTTTTTCATGAAAAGCTCCCTGAGATTGACTCATGTCAGGCTCTTTCATATAATACTTCTCTTTGGGCTTTTCATCTAAAGGAATTTCATCGTCAGCAAATATTTTTGAAATAATTACATCTTTAGGGACGTCCCTCATTTGAATCTGCATCCCCATTAACTCTTCTATTTTCAGCTGATATTCCTTTTCTACATTATTAATAAAAGAAATTGCCACACCTTCTTTATCGGCTCTACCTGTGCGGCCAATTCGATGAATATAATCGCCTTGTGTATCGGGTAAATCAAAATTAATTATATGTGTTACATCTTGAATATCCATTCCTCGAGCAATAATGTCGGTAGCAATTAGAATTCGGTGGCTCCCGTCTTCAAAATTACGAACGGCATTCATACGTGTGTTATGAGCTTTGTTGGAATGAATTACACCAATTATATCAGGGTATTTAGGATTGATATTCTCGAATAGTTGATCAGCCATTTTTTTAGTTTTTACAAAAACCAGTACCTTTTGTAAAACTTCGTCTTCGAGTAAAATTGCAAGCAAGCTTACCTTAGAATGAAAATTGGGAATATCAAATGCAATTTGTTCAATCTTTTCTATGGGTGTGCCATGTGCTGCAATTTCCACGCGCTGGGCATAAGTAAAATGCTTATTGATTAGCTCCTCCACATCATCGGTTAGTGTAGCTGAGAATAATAAGTTTTGTCGTTTTGCAGGAAGCATTCCGAGAATATTATTAAGCTGAGTTCTAAATCCTAAGCTCATCATTTCATCTACTTCGTCAATAACCAGTTTTTGTATACTCTTAAAATTCAATACACCTGAATAAGACAAGTCGAGTAAACGGCCAGGAGTACCAATTAGTATATCGCAGCCATCGTACACAGCTTGCTTTTGCTTGCTCATACTTGTGCCTCCAAAAACGCCCAAAGATCTTAAGTTTGAGTATTCTGTTAGTTTCTTTATCTCATCCCAAATTTGAATCACCAATTCGTGCGTAGGTGCAAGAATCAATACACGGGGGTCACGCTGTTTCGAGAAATTTAACTGACGTAATATGGGAAGAAGGTATGCTAAGGTTTTTCCTGTTCCTGTTTGTGCAATACCTACTACATTTTTTCCCGACATTATTACCGAGAAAGCTTGTTCTTGAATGGGAGTGGGGTATACAAACTCCAAATCTTCAAGAGCTCGGAGTAAATGTTTGTTTAAGTTTAATTCTTCGAAAGTCACAATATTTGATTTTGATTTGGCGGCAAAGGTAAGCTGTTTCCTTGAAAGGGGGAATGAGATATTAGAATAGTATGGAATAGTATCAAATTTTTGTATTTTCTTTCGACCTAATTGCTAAATTTGTTTGATATTATTTCAAGATAAATTCAATTTTAATTATGCTAAATATTACTATATGAATCATTTATTCTTAATTGCATTATTATTACTAAGCACAGTCCTTAGTGCTCAATATATTTACCCTACTCATTATGAAGGTTGCAACACTAGTCAGTTTGCCCTTGAAGGAAAACAGATATATGCTGAAAAACAAGCTAGAACATTATTAAAAGAGATCATACAAGGAATAGATAAAGCTATTTTGAAGAAAGCAAAGGGCGAAATTATGATTCAAATTATTGTGGATACTATGGGGACACCTTGTGTTTTGAGTATCAAGAATAGTTTGAAAGGTAAAATAAAGAAAATAGATTTCAAACAGATAATTGATACACAGACAAAATGGACCTGCCCAATGAATGAAGGAAAAAAGGATAGGGTATGTGTATTATTGAAACTTACTTTTATTAAGGATAAAATTATTATCCAACGCATAGGCTATAATTCAAAAGTAGGGCATGTGGAGCTAGATAAGTTTGTAATGCGAAAAAAATAGAAAAAAAAATGGCCACTTCGTTTGAAGTAGCCATTTTGTTGTTTTATATTACTAAATTATTTCTTTACAATTTTTCTCACGACAACTTTATCACCATAATTAATTGACATATAATATAAACCATTAGATAAATCACTAATATTTACATTTAATATATCAGAAAGAGGTGTGAAATTCATAACTTCTGAACCAGCTACGTTATATATACGAACACTTTTCATTTGCTCACTAGATTGGATATTAATTTCCTTGTTTGTTGGATTAGGGTAGATATTCAAACTAACTTCATTGGTAGCTTGTTTGAATGATACTGTTGACAATTTTTCTAGCTTTAAGTCATCAATAAAAGTACCTACCAATCCATCACTATACACGTCATAACCATAGAAATTTGCACCACCAAGTTGATTTGGTCCCATTGTAGCATCTCCTGAAGTCATAGTCCAAGGCCATTCAAACATCATATTTCCGTCCATTGATAAACGAGCCATATCATTATCCATATTTATTTCAAGCTTAAAATCATGCCACATATTTGGGTTATAAGAAGCTTGTGCAGTATCGTTTCCTTGAAGTAAAAAACGGAAAGTACTATCACGTAAACCATAGAAATCAGCAGCCCAAATTGAGCTTCCACCATCAAATTTATGTAATACATTAAAATATGTGCAGCTATCAGATGGAGTATAGAGCTTCATACTTAATTCATAAAAGCCACCAGTTGAATCTCCCAATAATAACACTAAATCATTGCCATTTGCAATAAAAAGCGAATTTGAGCCACTAGCTGCATATTTGTCCATTATGGTGCCGTCTTCTGCTCCACCTGGTGCATTTGACCATGTTGTCCATGGAGCAGATGCTGATTGTGCCATTTTGTCTCCAGATGTGTACGAGTCAAAATCCTCATCAATAATTACTTGTGCCTGAATAAAAGCAGCCGTAAAAACTATTAATAATGTTGAAAGTAAAACTTTTTTCATAATAAATTTTTTTAGTAAAACATAAATTATTTAACCTCACAAAGGTATATATTAAAACGTTCAAATCCTAATGATGAAAAATGACAGATTTATAATGCATGTATTTAATTGTTAATCAAATCTTAACGCCTTAATTGGACTAATCGTACTTATTATATGTGATGGCCAAAGCATCATTAACGAAGTAATGAGTATAGTTCCAAAATTTAACACAAGAATATAAGCAATATTTAAATGAATAGGGATAGTATCCATGTAATAGGTGTCAGGATCTAAAGGAATTATTTCAAAATAATATTGAATAGCTGCAAGTCCTATTCCTATAATATTTCCCATAATTAGTCCTCTGCCAATTAAATAAAGTGCATTGAATACAAATATTTTGCGAATACTTTTATTCGTGGAACCCAATGCTTTTAATGTCCCAATCATATTGGTTTTTTCTAAAATAAGAATTAGTATGGTTCCCATCATGGTAATGCCTGAAATCAAAACCATTAATCCTAATATAAAATAGACATTTGTATCCAGTAAATTAAGCCAATCCATGATAAATGGATAACGCTGACGTATGTTTTTAGCAATTAAATCGTAAGATATTGCCTCATTTACTTGAGCAGTAATTTGCTCCATGTCTTCGTAATCATTGATAATAATTTCGAATCCAGCAATCTGATTTTCAGTCCATTTATTAAGTTTTTGAATTTGTTGAATGTCACCTATAATATATTTTGAATCAAACTCTTCCAAACCACTATGATATATGCCTGATACAATAAACTTACGCACTCTAGGTGGGTCTTGAATAAAATACATTATTACGGCATCACCGGTATTTACATTCAGTTTATTTGCAATATTCTGTGAAATAATAATCTCTTTTGACTTTAGGCTGTCATTATACAATGGAGTGATGCCACTCTTTAACCAATGTTTTACATTAGTCCAATCATAATCTGAGCCTACACCTTTCATTACTACCCCTTGAATGGTAGAGTTTGCCTTAAGAATTCCTCCCTTTTGAGCGTAGGCTTGAATGTTTTTTACTCCGCTTATTACCTCTATACTTTTAATTAAATCTTGATCGCGATTAATAGAGGTGGTTTCAAAGGATTCATTATTGCTAAAGCCAGTTACTTGAATATGAGCATCAAAACCTGATACCTTTTCTCTTACATTTTTTTGGAAGCCAGTAACAATACTAACTGAGAGAATCATAACACTAAGCCCTAATGCTATACTCAGTATTGCAAGGCGAATTACAGGGCGTGAGAAATTACTCTTGTCCTTGGATAGGATTTTTTTCGATATGTAGAGTTCAAAATTCAAATTGGCTTATTTCAAGCAAAGATATTATTTTATTAAAGTGTTGGCATTTTTATGTGTATTCATTTTAACACAACTTTTAGGAGTCTAAAATAGAATAGTTAAAATTCACAGCATATAAAGTGATTTACTTTATAGATACGATACATTTTTTACTACTTTTACTCAACATTTTTTAATAAAACGGTCAAGCATTTATTAATGAGTTTAATAACGAAAGTCAGGCTATTTTTCTTGAATAGAGCCCTTAAAAAGGAAGAACGTAAACTAGTTCGACAGATTCAGATATTTAATTTGGATCAAGCTAATAGTATTGCCGTGGTTTACGACGGATCTTCTGAAAATGATTATAATAGGGCTGCAGGACTTATTCGTCATCTAAATGCACAAGGCAAGATGGTTAAATCTATTGGCTTAGCTTTGCATAAGGAGAAGCCTCATTATATGCCTCTTAAACTCAACTATGATATAATTACACTCAAGGAATTGAATTGGTATAAAAAACCACAGGGTCCTTTTGTGGATGAATTTATTGCCTATCCATTTGATATTCTTATAAACCTTGATTTGTCATTAAATGATAGTTTAAGATACCTGATAACATTGTCGCATGCTAAATTCAAAATTGGACTTTATAATGAGGATAATAAGGGTATTTATGATTTTATGCTTGAGGGAATAGAAAAAAATAAAGTAAGTCTATTTATTAAGGAGCTATTACATTATTTAGAAATATTTAATAAGAAATAATTATGTCGTCAAAAGAAATTTATGGTACAGGAGTGGCCTTAGTAACTCCATTTCATGCAAGTGGTCAGGTTGATTTTAGTTCTTTAAGTCAGTTGGTTAATCATGTAATAGATGGAGGTGTAAACTTTATTGTGGCTTTGGGAACAACGGCCGAAACTGCTACTTTGAACAGAGATGAACGAGCAGCTGTTTTACAAGCAATAGTTGATGTGGTGGATCAAAGACTTCCCATCGTTGTTGGCATGGGTAGTAATAATACTCGTGAGTTAGTTCAAGAGCTTAGAGATTTTGATTTTGAAGGTATTGATGGTATTCTTTCGGTTGCACCTTATTATAGTAAGCCTAATCAGCGTGGTATTTATGAGCATTTCAAACAAATTGCAATGGCCACAGAATTACCGATTATAATATATAATGTTCCAGGACGAACATCCTCAAATATTTCAGCTGAAACATGTATTAAACTAGCCAACGATTTTGAAAATATCATTGCAGTAAAAGAGGCATCAGGCGATTTAATGCAGGTAATGGAAATTATAAAAAATAGACCAGCTGGCTTTAGTGTATTCTCTGGTGATGATGCACTTACTCTACCTTCTTTAGCAGTAGGTGCTGATGGTGTTATTTCTGTTATCGCCAATGCATTCCCCAAGTCTATGTCCGAAATGGTGGCAGTGATGCTAAGCGATAATGATCGATATATTGCCATGGCACATCATTATCAAATGCTGGATGTTATTAACGCTATATTTTCTGATGGCAATCCTGCTGGTATTAAAGCCCTATTGGATCATCTTGGAATTGTAAAAAATACCTTGCGTTTGCCAATGGTAAAAGTTAATCGTGCACTAAATTTAGAATTAAAGAAATATGCAATTGAATCAGGCCTAGAATAAATTATTATGAAATTAATTTGGTTTTATCTCATTCTACTTATATGGACTTCTAATGTTGTAGGGCAGAACACGCATTACAAACAAGCTATGTCGATTATTTCACAAAGAGGGGAAGTTTATTTTAGTTTTAATACTCCTAATCAGATGGACATGGAGTTTTTAACAAAGATGGTAAGTATAGATAAGGTCGATCAGGAAAAAGTATATGCTTATGCTAACAAAGAGTCCTTCAATGAGTTTCTTAAATTAGGTATCGCTTATCAAATTCAAACTGCAAAGCTAAGTCCTACTATGGCTCCTAATCTAAATAGTTTTGTGCAATCGTGGAATACATACCCAACCTATTATCAGTATGATAGTCTAATGCAAAAGCTAGCGATTGATTATCCACATATTTGTAAATACCATATTTTAGGTACGCTTCCAAGTGGAAGAAAAATTCTTGCTTTGCAGATGGGTGATAATGTTCATTCGCATGAAAAGGAAGCCCGGTTTTTATACACCTCATCCATGCATGGCGATGAGCTGACGGGATATGTATTGATGCTGCGATTGGCTAATTACCTATTGACAAATTATGGCCAGGATGCAATTGTTGATAGCATAATGAATAATGTGGAGATTTGGATAAACCCCTTGGGGAATCCTGATGGAGCATATTATGCAGGAAATACGAGCTTATCTATGGCAAAACGGTATAATGGTAATTTTGTAGATCTTAACAGAAACTACCCCGACCCGGAGGATGGTCAACATCCCGATGGTAAAACGTGGCAACCTGAAACTATTATATTTATGAACTTTGCTGATAGCTTTGGATTCAATATGTCTGCAAATTTTCATGGAGGAGCTGAGGTTGCTAATTATCCATGGGACACGTGGGCAAAGCTTACAGCTGATGACTCTTGGTGGAATTATGTTTGTCACGAATATGCCGATACTGCGCAAGCAAACTCTAGTAATGGGTATTTTCTTGGACCTTATGGAGCAAATGGCAGTGGAGTGATTAATGGGTATCAATGGTATCCAATTTTTGGTGGTAGGCAGGATTATATGAATTATTTTCACCATTGCCGTGAGTTTACTTTAGAAATATCAAATCAAAAACTCGTTAATGCTAGTACCTTACCTTATTATTGGACTGCAAATAGATCAGCAATGCTAAACTATATGCAAGAAGCTCGATTTGGGCTTCATGGTGTTTGCACTGACTCAGTTACCGGATTACCCATCAAAGCAAAGGTTTTTATTAATATGCATGATATGGATGAGTCGCATGTTTTTAGTAGTATGCCTCAGGGTGACTATTACCGATTTTTAGATTCATCCTACTATTCAATTAGTTATTCAGCTCCCAATTATCATACTAAAACAATTGACTCAGTTCGAATTGATATAGGGCAGGTTACGGACTTGGATGTGGCTCTAGTTCCAAGCTATATATCTATACAAAAACCCGAGGTGATATTGTTTGAGGTTTTTCCAAATCCTGCGACATCAATAATACATATTACTTCTAACAAAGAAATATCGAGTATAAGTTTATTAACGATTCAAGGCAAAGTATTTGAAAGTATTACACTTAGAAATACTAAGGAGTATCATTTTGATGTTTCTAATTATGCTACAGGAATATACTTAATGAAACTTGAAGATGTAGATGGACAGTATTCTATTCAAAAAATAATTATTCAATAGCACATTGTGAAAGAAAAGAAAGAGCTGATTATAAGTATGATAATACCATTTCTTTTGGTTTTGATCATGTGGATAATCCAAATTATTCATTATTTCTTTCATGTAGATTTTCATTATTTAGGCATTTTTCCACGACACTTGAATGGATTACAAGGAGTTCTTACTACTATATTTGTTCATGGCGACTTTAATCATTTGATAAGTAACAGTTTACCTCTTTTATTATTAGGGTCAGCCTTATTTTTATATTATCGAGAGTTTGCACTTCGATTGCTCTTTTATTTAACTATTCTTACAGGGCTTTATGTTTGGCTGGTCGCTCGTGATAGTTGGCATATTGGTGCGAGTGGTCTAGTTTATGCTTTAGCTAGTTTCCATTTATTTAGTGCTGTATTACGTAAAAATATGCGATTGCTATCTTTCTCAATGCTAGTAATATTTCTTTATGGCGGTATGGTTTGGGGGTTCTTTCCTGAATTTTTTCCAAATAAGAATATTTCCTTCGAGTCGCATATAATGGGTAGTATTACTGGTTTTTTGTTTGCATGGAAATATCGAAACATTGGTTTACAAAAAGAGGAACACTATTGGTCTGAAGAAGACGAGCTCTCAGATGAAGACCCCTATTGGGAAGTGGAGGAGGATGAAGAAGGAAAGAAAGTGGAAGTTGATTATGAAGAAGAAATCTAATACAATGTAATAATGTCTTGAGATATGGCACTGCTAGCAAATAGTTTCGTGCTGTAACAAAAAAAAAGGAGCATTGTAAACAACACTCCTTTTCAGTATATTATTAAAGAAATTTCTAAGCTTCTTCTGTAGGCTTTTCTTCCTTAACAGGTTCGTCTAGACCTCGCTTCATCTTATCCATTTGACGAATCTTAGCTTTGAAAGTATCCATTTCTTTCTTAGCACGATTTATTTTCTTTTCGAATTCCTGCTTTAATAAATCTGCATTTTTTGAATTTGCAAAGAAACCCATATTAGTTTCCCAAAGAATCACATCAGCTTTGATCTTATCGATCTTTGTTTTCAAGAAATTCATCTCACGAAGAATGGTTTTTTTAGCATCACCCTTATTCTTCATTCCTTCAATCTTCGATTTCAAATTCATATTCTGAAATTCGAAATTATCAATATTCAAATCGTCCAAACACTTATCAATATGCTTGCGAAATTCCTTTTGTATTCTATTTAATTCTTTAAATGGAACTCTTCCTATATCACTCCATTTCTTTTGAAAACTCTTAATAACATTGAGGTTTTCCTCTTTTACTTCTCCAAACTTATAAGACTTAATTTTTTCAATAAGTTCTTTTTTAAGCTTAAGATTACCTTCCTCTACATCACCAATGTTTTTGAAATATTCTGATTTAGCTTCAAAAAAATGATCGCAAGCACTGCGGAAACGCTTCCAAATTTTATCAGAATACTTTCGCGGTACACCTCCTATTTCTTTCCATTGTTTTTGTAGCTTGATAAGCTCATTAGAAGTGTCTTTCCAATCAGTACTTTCCTTGGCAGCTTCTGCTTGACGACAAATATCTAACTTCAAATTATAGTTATTCATTTGTTCGTCAGAGATTGTCTTAAAGTAATTTTTTCTATTTTCAAAAAATTGGTTCATGCTTGTTTTAAAACGTGACCAAATCTCATCATTATGTTTTTTAGGCGTTGGGCCTAGTGTTTTCCATTCAGCAAACAATGCATTGATACTATCAGTTGATGAATTCCATTCTTTAATGCTGGCACGTTCTATACCAACAAGCTCATCCATTTTTTCACAAAGAGCAGTTTTGAGTATTAGATTATTATTTTGGTCTTCATGTAATTTTTCATAATAATCGTGGCGACGCTGATTTATTTTATCAGTTGCGGCCTTAAAACGCTCCCAAATTTCGTCTTTCTTTTCCATTGGTACTGAGCCAATTTCACGCCATTTATCATGTAGCTCCTGTAGCTTAGTAAAGGATTTATTAATTGATTTCTCCAATAATAACTCTTCAACCTTTTCTGATAACTCAATCTTTCTTTCAAGATTTTTACGTGAATCTAAATCTCGTAATTCGTGACTAATCTTTACTTTATCAAAAAACTGATCCACAAGGAAATGATAATTTTCCCAAAGGTTTTTTACTTTTCCTTGAGGAATCATGCCAATTTCGCGCCATTGCACTTGTAGTATTTTAAATTCATCATAAGTCTTTTTTAATGATTCTTCAGACTTAATCATGATACGTAGTTTTTCAAGAAGACTTTCTTTCTTCTCTAAATTGATTTCTTTTTCAGCTTCCAATTTTTTTAGTAAAACACCACGTTTATCTTTATATATTTTGAATGCCTCTTTATAACTATTTTCAAAGGCTAGTTCTATACTTTTATATTCCTCTTCAACACCACCATCTTTGATAAACTTATCGAAAATCTCTTGCTTATGTTCTTTTATTCTTCGAATATAATTAACCTTAATAGTAGCTACTTTGTCTTTAACAGATAGTATATCATCAGTTTCATTTACCAATTCCACTAGTCTGCTTACAAGGTTTTCCATACCCATTTCTGAATAATCCTCAACAACATTCTTTTCACTATCTGGGACTATTTTTTCTTCTGATGATTTTTTATCAGTAGCATCTTCCTCTGAAGATGCTGTACTTTCATCATTTACTTCCGCAGGAGTTTCCTTAATGGTTTCATCGCTAATTACCTCTTTTACTTCATTCTCGCTCTCTACTTCTTTTTTCTGTTCTTCAACAGAAGCGATTTCGCTAATGGGAGTTTCTTCGATTACTACATCGTCCTTTTTTATTTCTTCGGCTTTTACTTCTACCGTAATATCAAGCTTTTCACTTGTTTCAGTTGACTTAGTACCTGCTTCTGTAGCAGTGGTAGAATCTTGTACATCAATATTTTGATCTACATTTTTAGATTGATCTTTTGTTTCCATTTATCAAATTAGTTTGATAATAAATAAATATATGATTTATGACCTCTATTTTGCCATAAGGGAACAAAAATAGGAAACTTTTAATATGCTCGTAGTTTTTTTTAATGATTTTTTAAAGTAATTATATTCAAAGGAAGAGCTTTATGCTATTTAGTAAGGAAATCCAATATATTCATAAAATGATAGATATTATTAAAAGTATTTTCAACGATTAATTAATAGGCTATTGTATTAAATATCAATTCATAAATATTGAGTTTCTTCGATTAGAATATAGTTCTGCACCTCTTTGTTAAAGAAATAACATTTTGGTTATACGATATTTCATATTTTTGTGCATTACTGTTATGAGAAATAACAGTAATGTGGTGATTATAAATTTAATTATATAGTATGAGTTTTAGAATTATTGTATTAGCCAAGCAAGTGCCTGATACACGAAATGTGGGCAAGGATGCAATGAAATCAGATGGGACAGTAAACAGAGCAGCTTTACCTGCAATTTTTAATCCTGAAGATCTAAATGCTTTAGAGTTTGCACTTCGTGTTAAAGATAGTAGAGATGATGCAGAAGTGATAATATTAACTATGGGACCTCCACGTGCAGCAGAAATCATACGTGAGTCCTTGTATAGAGGAGCAGATAAGGGTTATCTTATTACTGATCGTAAATTTGCAGGTTCCGACACTTTAGCAACTTCCTATGCCATTTCATTAGCTGTAAAAAAGCTTGCCCCATTTAATTTAATCATATCCGGTCGTCAAGCAATTGATGGTGATACTGCTCAAGTAGGGCCACAGGCTGCCGAAAAAATTGGTATTCCTCAAATTACTTATGCGGAAGAGTTTCTAGGATTTAATGGTGATAAAATTAAAGTTAAACGCCGTTTGGAAAGAGGGGTTGAGCTAGTTGAATCTGCCTGTCCAGTATTGCTTACAGTGCATTCTTCAGCAGCTGATTGTCGAGTTCGTAACGCAAAGCGAATGATGAAGTACAAGCATGCTAAAACTGATATTGAACTTCAAGAATTAAGTGAAGATTATATGGAGCTTCTGGAAACTAGACCTTATTTAAAAATTAACCAATGGTCAGTTGATGATTTGGGTGCCGATGTAAGTTTCTTGGGTTTAAGTGGTTCGCCAACTAAAGTGAAGAAAATTGAAAGTGTGGTATTTACCCAAAAGGAATCAAAAAGTTTGAGCGATAGTGACCGTGATATTAACGGTTTAATGAAAACCTTGATAAATAGCCATGTATTGGGTTAATCAATAGAGAGAAAGATATGAAGAATGTATTTGTATATTGCGAGATAACAGAAGAAGGACATATTGCAGATGTAAGTTTGGAATTGTGTTCAAAAGGACGTAAGCTTGCTGATGAATTAAATGTAGATATAGAGGCTGTGGTGATTGGAACCAAGCTTAAAGGAATTCAAGAGGAACTGTCACCCTTTGGTGTGGATAAGGTATATATTGCAGAAGACAAACGTCTGTTTCCATACACGACCTTGCCTCATGCTGCTATATTTAGCAAATTGTTAGAAGAACAACAAGCTGATGTGGTTTTGGTAGGAGCAACCTCCATAGGTCGAGATTTAGCTCCTCGCGTGGCTTCAACGTTGCGCTGTGGCCTCACAGCAGATTGTACTTCCCTAGAAATTGGTGATCATTATGTAAAGAAAACAGACACTACTTATAAGAATCTCCTTTATCAAATTCGACCAGCCTTTGGAGGTAATATTGTGGCTACAATTATAAATCCTGATATGCACCCGCAAATGGCAACAGTACGCGAAGGTGTAATGAAAAAAGAACCTGTAAGGCGTAAAAAACTTGCGGAGCTTATAAATATTGATGTGAAGAAATATGTGAGTGATAGTGATTTTGTTGTGAATATCATAGAGCGACATATTGAAGCTCAAAAGGTTAATATTAAAGGTGCTCAAATCATAGTTGCAGGTGGTTATGGAGTAGGGTCAAAGAAGAATTTTAATTTGCTTTATCAATTGGCTGATGCCATTGGTGGAGAGGTTGGCGCTACACGTGCTGCTGTAGATGCTGGTTATGAAGAGCATGAGCGACAAATTGGACAAACAGGAGTTACGGTACGTCCTAAACTTTATATTGCCTGCGGTATTTCAGGCGCTGTTCAGCATCGTGCTGGCATGGATCAAAGTGCTCAAATAATTTCAATAAATACAGATTTAGAGGCTCCAATAACAAATATTGCAGACTATAATATTAATGGAAGGCTAGAAGATGTATTGCCTAAAATGTTGAAGTATTTTAAGCAAAACTCTAAATAGTAAAATCTAATTAAGAACTTTAAATAAAGATACTAAAATGTCTAATTTATATATAGATAACGAACATCTAAAGTTTCATTTGGAACATCCAATGATGGAAAAGATCGTACGTTTAAAAGAAGATAATTTCTCGGAGAAAGATAAGTATGATTATGCTCCTATTGATTTTGAGGACACCATGGACCATTACGATAAAGTATTGGAAATTGTGGGCGAAATATCAGGCGATATTATTGCTGCCAATGCCGAAGAAGTGGATCATCAAGGACCTTCAGTGGTAGATCATCAAGTAGTATATGCTGATGGGACAAAGAGAAATATTGAAGCAATAGTGCAATCTAAATTATTTGGAATGTCATTACCACGAAAATATGGTGGTTTAAACTTTCCAATAGTTCCTTATGTAATGGCGGCAGAATTGGTTTCGCGTGCTGATGCGGGATTTGCTAATATTTGGGGCTTGCAAGACTGTGCTGAGACAATACATGAATTTGGGTCTGAGGAGATTAAGGAAAAATATTTGCACCGGTTTAATGATGGAGCCACTGCTGCAATGGATTTAACAGAGCCTGATGCAGGATCAGATTTACAAGCGGTGATGCTCAAAGCTCATTATGATGATGATAAGAAAACATGGTTTCTCAATGGAGTGAAACGCTTTATTACCAATGGCGATGCCGATATTTCATTGGTTTTAGCTCGTACTGAAGAAGGGTCAACCGATGCACGTGGACTTTCATTATTTGTGTATGATCGTGTCGACAAAGCCATGAAAGTACGTCGTATTGAGAATAAATTGGGGATTAAGGGTTCACCAACCTGCGAGTTGGTGTTTAAAGATGCTCCAGCCGAATTGATTGGTGATCGCAAATTTGGACTGATAAAATATGTAATGTCTTTGATGAATATGGCACGTCTGGGTGTTGGTGCTCAGTCTGTAGGGATTGCTGAAGCTGCATATCATGAAGGACTTAAATATGCTAAGGAACGAGAGCAGTTTGGAAAAGCTATTATAAAATTCCCCGCTATATTTGAAATGCTCTCTAATATGCGCGCTAAAACGGATGCTATTCGTACTTTGCTATACGAAACATCGCGCTTTATTGACATCTATAAAATTTATGGTAGTATATCACAAAATCGCAAATTGACTCCTGCTGAGCGCAAGGAGTTTAAATACTATCAGCGAGCTGCAGATATTTATACACCTCTTCTTAAGTTATTTGCTAGTGAATATTGTAATCAAATCGCATCCGATTCATTACAAATTCATGGTGGTACTGGCTATATGAAGGATTTTCCCATAGAGCGAATTTTCCGTGATGCTCGTATTACAAATATTTACGAAGGAACATCGCAATTGCAGGTTGTAGCGGCAATACGTGGAGTAGGGAATAAGGGATATTATAATATGATGCGTGAATACGAAAAGATTGAGGTAAAGCCTGAATTAGAGTATCTTAAAAATATTTTAGTAAAGCTAACTTCTCATTATACCAAAGCAGTAAAAAAAGTAACAAGTGAAAATGATAATGAATACTTGGACTTTCATGCACGTCGTTTGGTGGAAATAGCTGGTAATATTATTACAGGTTATCTGTTGTTGTTAGATGCTAATCGTAAGATTGACTATAAGAAATCAGCTGATATATTTATTCGTAAAGCTCGTGCCGAGATCACTCATAATATTAGTTATATCAATAACTTTAGTTTGCGTGATATTTCTGATTTTAAAATGTAAAAGTATTTTAATGAAATAAATACTTTCTGTTACTCGTTATTGGTTAATAGTTTTTTTTATAATACTGGATTATTGTTTATTTTTATGAAAAAAGTACTTTTAACATCTGTTTTATTTTTATTCGTTTGGGGATTATCATCTCAAAATCGAATTAGCTTTGATAAATATGAGGGTAGAGATATGATTGCTCTATGCAATAGTTTTACTCAAATACGGCTATTCAATACAGATGCTACTATTGTTCCCCAAGAGTACAAAAAAATCTATACATCGGGAATGTATGGACTTGATAATAAGTTTCAAATATGGATGAAGGGTCAAGTTGCTATAATTGTATTTCGAGGCTCTACGGCAAAGAAAAGTAGCTGGCTTGAGAATATGTACTCAGTAATGATTGCCTCCAATGGACATTTCATTTTACCTGGGCAAGATACCGTTACTTATAGATTTGCTCGCTCTGAAAAAGCAGAAGTACATGCTGGTTGGAGTTTAGGAGTAGCCTTTATTATACAGGACCTCATTCACGAAATACAGCTATTAAACTCTCAGGGCATATATAGTTTTGTAATTACTGGGCATAGTCAAGGAGGTGCATTGTCACAACTTTGCAGGGCTTATTTGGAGAATATACCCAAAGGAGTGATTTCAGATAAATGCAGCTTTAAAACTTATGCTTTTGCAAGTCCTATGATTGGAAACAGTGATTTTATTAGAGAATATACTAGTAGATATGAAAATGATGGGTCGAGTTTTAGTATTTTTAATTCTGAAGATATGGTGCCTAATATGCCTCAGACCGTAAACTCGAGTGGAAAAAAAGTATTATCAGCTGAGAATATTGAGGGGCTTTTGGATACTAATAGTAGTATTACGTTTAAAAGCCTAGCTTTTAGAATAGTTACTGAAACATTTACCAAAGATCATGTTGATTCTTATATTAAACTGGCGGGCAATTCAGTATATGAACAGATTGAAAAAGAAATCGGGAGTTTTAGTATGCCCGAGTATTCTCGTGATTTGGCATTTGTTGCAAACCCAAACCGCATTGAAATTGGTCCCTTTGATAAAATTGAAGATCAAGTATCATTTAACACCGATGCGGATACGCTATCTGATGAAACTATGAAATATAGAGAAGAATTGGAATCGATTCGAGGTGGAAAGATGTATCAGCATAAATCCTATAACTACTATTTGTATTTTCTTAAAAAATACTTTACAGAGGACTATGTATTAATTCTCGAAGAACAACGTTATAAATGGAATAGACCTTAACTTAAAATTGGCATAAAAATTGCTTTTTGAGCATACGAATTGAAATAATTAATAAATTTGCATTGATTTAATTAAACACGATAAATAGATATGAATAGAATTATTATTGTACTGGCAATTATTGCTGGTTTTACCATGACAAGTATGCTGCCATCAAGTTTGCAGGGTACTAAGCCTCATATTAAATTTGAAAATACTAAGCATGATTTTAAAGTAATTATGCAAAATGCTGATGGCAATTGGGAATTTAAGTTTAAAAATTCTGGAAAAGAACCTCTTATCATTCAAGGAGTACGCTCTTCATGTGGGTGTACGGTTGCTCAACGTCCTAGCAAACCTATATTGCCAGGAGAAACAGCTTCCATAAAAGTGCGCTATGATACGCGTAGATTAGGTGTTTTTCGTAAAACTATTACCGTTACTTCTAATGCAGAAAATGGAAGTGTTGTACTTGAAGTTCGAGGAGAAGTGAAGGCCAAGCCAAAAGAAGAAGTTCCGGTAAGGCCGGTAAACGAAGGTTTCACACCCATTGCTAATTAATAAAATAGATTATTATGAAAAAAATTGTAAATATATTTTTAGTTGTCTTGATAGGCTTTAGTTTTTCTGGTCCAATTAATTTGGATCAAGATCATGCAGCAGAAATTAAGTTTGATAAAACAATATTTGATTTTGGTAAAGTAAAAAAAGGCACGAAAGATTTGAAATGTACTTTTACTTATACCAATACAGGAAATGATGTACTTTTTATTTCTCGAGTGAAAAAATCATGTGGATGTACTGTACCAGTTTATAGTAAAGAACCTATAAATCCGGGGCAATCGGCAACTATTGAAATTGGTTATACAACGACCGATATAGTTGATGTTTTTAATAAAAAGATTACGGTATTTACCAATGCTATTACCAATGCTACAGTACTGACTATTAAAGGTGAAATAGTGGAGTAAATATTTTCAAAAAGTTCAATAAAAAACACGAAATTTGCCTCACATTAAATATGTGGGGCTTTTTTTTATTGAAAGCCTTAAAAAATAACAAGACAGAAAACTCTTTATTATGCCAAAAATTTCAAAAAAGGGTGCGGCAATGCCTGAATCACCCATACGTAAATTAGTACCTTTTGCCGATGGCGCAAAGTCTAAGGGTGTTAAAGTGCACCACCTGAATATTGGACAGCCAGACATTAAAACTCCTGAAGTGGCAATGGAAGCCATTCGTAATTTTAGTGAAAAAGTTGTTGCCTATAGTCATTCTGCAGGAATTTTAAGCTACCGTGAAAAACTAGTAGGTTACTATAAAAGTGTAAATATTGATGTTACCCCTGATGAAATGATTGTGGGAACAGGAGCATCGGAAGCAATACTATTTGCCCTGCAAAGTTGCATGGATGAAGGTGATGAAATTATTATTCCCGAGCCATTTTATGCAAACTATAATGGCTTTGCGACTAACGCAGGAATCAATGTGGTACCTATTTCTTCAAGTATTGAAAGTGGATTTGCTTTACCTCCAATTGCTGACTTTGAAAATGCGATAACAGACAAAACTAAAGCAATAATGCTTTGTAATCCAAATAATCCTACTGGTTATCTTTACTCTCGTGAAGAGTTAGAAATAGTTCGTGATCTTGTGAAGAAGCATGATTTATTTCTGATATCTGATGAAGTTTATAGAGAGTTTACTTACGATGGATACGAACATTTCTCAGTAATGCAGTTGGATGGTTTAGATGAACATACCATATTGATTGATTCGGTTTCGAAGCGCTATAGCGCATGTGGTTTCCGTATAGGAGTGATGATTAGTCATAATAAAGAAGTCATGGCAACTGCTATGAAATTTGCTCAGGCTCGACTGAGTCCTCCAACATTTGGTCAGGTAGCGGCAGAAGCTGCAATTGATACTCCAAAGGAATATTTTGTAGAGGTTTTGGAAGAATATAAGAATCGTCGCGATGTGGTAGTTAATCGTATCAATAAGATGGACGGTGCATTTTGCCCAAATCCTAAAGGTGCATTTTATGTGGTAGCACGTTTACCAATTGACGACTCAGATAAATTTTGCCAGTGGCTTTTAGAGGATTATAATTATAATAATGAAACAGTTATGTTGGCGCCTGCTTCGGGATTTTACTCAACTTTAGGATTTGGTAAAGATGAAGTACGTATTAGCTATGTATTGAACGTTAATGATTTAAATGCGTCGATGGATGTACTAGAGCATGCAATTAAGGATTATCCTGGCCGGACTAGCTAAACTATTTTCAGCAGCTTAAATGCATGCGAAAGTATTTAATTCCCGCAAATAGCGTAGTTAAACGCAGATTTAGAATCAGCGAAAATCTACATATTTGCGGGCTTTTTAAATATTATCCTATTCAAAAAAAAGTAAACACCATGAAAAAAGCAATTATTTTCGATTTAGATGGAACATTACTAGATACACTTACTGATATAATGGAGTCGGTGAATATTGTGTTAAAAAGACATGATTTCCCAACCCACGATTTGCAAGCTTATAAATATTTTATTGGGAGTGGGATAGGAGTATTAGCACAGAAGGCTTTTCCTAAGAATATCTCGCAATCAGATTATGAACATTATTTAGGAGAAGTTGTAATTGAGTATGAAGCTCGACAAACATTGCGCACTAAACCCTATGAAGGAATTATAGAAATGTTGAATAAGCTTAATGCAGATCAAGTTAAAATTGCCATTCTATCCAATAAGCTTGATGAATTTGCAAAGCCTACGGTATCGCATTTCTTTCCAAATATAAATTTTGAAGTGGTGTTTGGGGCTAGAAAAAATGTAGCTCCAAAACCTTCACCTGTTGCAGTTTTTGAAATACTGGAAATTCTAGACCTTGAAAAGAGTGATTGTTATTTTGTGGGTGACACTTCTACGGATATCCGTACTGGTGTTAATGCTGGAGTTGACACAATAGGTGTGAGTTGGGGTTTTAGAACAGTAAAAGAATTAAATGAAGCAGGAGCGAATTTTATTATTGATCATCCAAGTGAATTATTTAATTTATTAGGGTAGTACAAGATTAAAAAGAAAATCCCCAATGAATAGTTTTCATTGGGGATTTTCTTTTTATTGTTTTAAATAACTTATTTAGCATAAGCAATAGAACGAGTTTCACGAATTACCGTAATTTTAATTTGTCCTGGATAAGTCATTTCTTCCTGAATTTTCTTTGATAGCTCAAACGATATTTTACTTGCATCAGCATCACTAACCTTGTCAGCACCAACAATAACACGTAATTCTCTACCTGCTTGAATAGCATAAGTTTTAATTACACCAGGGAAGTTCAATGCATGATTTTCCAAATCTTTTAATCGATTAATATAGGCTTCGGCAACTTCACGGCGTGCACCTGGACGAGCGCCAGAAATAGCATCACAAACTTGTGTAATGGGTGCCAAAAGAGTAGTCATCTCAACTTCATCGTGGTGAGAACCAATAGCATTACATACTTCAGGATGCTCTTTATATTTTTCGGCTAACTTCATTCCAAATATTGCGTGCGGCATTTCTGGTTCATGATCTGGCACTTTACCAATATCATGTAGTAATCCAGCTCTTTTAGCTAGTTTAGGATTTAAGCCCAATTCAGAAGCCATTGTAGCACATAAATTGGCTACCTCACGTGAGTGTTGTAAAAGGTTTTGACCATATGACGAGCGGTATTTCATGCGACCAACCATACGTAAAATTTCAGGGTGCATACCATGAATCCCTAAATCGATAGCAGTACGCTTACCAATATCCATTATCTCTTGATCAATTTGCTTCTTTGTTTTAGTAACTACCTCTTCAATACGGGCTGGGTGAATACGCCCATCGCTTACTAATTTGTGTAAACTCAAACGAGCAATTTCACGACGTACTGGATCAAATCCAGAGAGTATGATTGCTTCCGGAGTATCATCTACAATTATTTCAATACCAGTAGCTGCTTCTAAAGCACGTATATTACGTCCCTCACGGCCAATGATACGACCCTTAATTTCGTCATTTTCAATATTAAATACCGATACAGAATTTTCAATTGCATGTTCTGTTGCAGTACGCTGAATTGTTTGAACCACAATTTTGCGTGCTTCTATATTTGCTGAAGCTTTAGCTTCTTCCATAGCATCGTTGATAAATGCCATAGCGTCAGTCTTAGCTTCATTCTTTATAGCTTCAACTAACTGTTCTTTAGCTTGGTCAGCAGATAGTCCAGATATTGTTTCTAATTGTTCCACTTGCTGGCGATGCATTTTATTATGCTCCTCATCACGCTTTTCTAATCGTTCAAGACGTTGCTGTAAACTGTCTTTTTGATTTTTAACATCGCGTTGATTTCGCTTAAGCTCCTCAAATTTCTGGTTAAGACTAGTTTCCTTCTGCTTTATACGGTTTTCACCACGTTGCATAGTAGAATTTTTGTCGTTAACGTAACTTTCGTGTTTCGATTTAAGCTTTAATATTTCTTCCTTTGCTACAAGGATTTTATCTTTTTTTATAACCTCAGCTTCAGCTTTTGCCTCACTGATAATACTAGCTCCCTTTTTTGCAGTTTGTTTCTTGACTATCATAGCCATGACTAACGCACCTATCAAAAGAGCTATTATTCCTGTAATTCCAATTATTAAATAATCCATTTTTAGTTTGGTTTGAACCAAGTAATAAGAGTGTCAAAAAATATTAAGAGGAGGAATAAATAAAAACCCGACCATTTTGAAGTATTAAAACCCCAATTATGACATGGGTAGGGATGCCTGAATCGTCGAAAGTCCACTGACCAACCTAAGTTGATTCCGTCAAAGACGGATGAGGCCTGTTCTAAAACTCTTTAAGAGCTTTGTCCCTAATTAATTATCTGTTGAGTTTCATATACAAAATCAAAACAGATCGGGTCAATATTTATAAGAACGTATTTTACTCTGAGAGTAATACTTCAACTTCTTTTAATTTATCGAAAACAGTTTTACTTACTGTTTCACTTTGTGTTTTCGATTGTAGTAATTCGCTCGTATTCATTAAAGCAGTCATGGCCAACAAATCTTGTTTATCCTTGAATGCATAATTACCAGCAAATTCATTTACTTTATCATTAATCAATACAGCTGCTTTTCTTACATTTTCTTCGTCTTTTGCTTCAACGTATAACCTGTAGTTTCGCCCTGCTATATTTACCGAAATTGCAAATTCTTCCATCAGAGTTCTTTTATTAACTGTTCATTAAAGCGATGCATCGATCAATTTCCTTAATATAAAAATTAAGTTCCTTTATTGATTCTTTGCTTTCGCCCTCACTTTCAATAGTTTTAGCTATCCTAAGAACTTGGTATTTGTCTTTTAATTCGTTAATTACCTTATGTTGATTCTCAATCTCAATTTGCATTATTGCAAGTTGAGATTTAAGCTTTGAATTCTCATCCTCGAGCCCTTGTTTACGATTTACTAGTTTTCTACTCCTTACTTCGATTAGATCAACTAATTTTCCAAGTTCGCTCATTTGCTCTCAAATTCGATTTCATTGCAAATATAAGGATTTTTTGAGCCATGTCAAGCATTTTATTCTCTTTTTTTAAATGAATATCAAATAAAATTGATATAGCTTCTAAATGAGAAATATAGAAGCCTTTGTTATGGGGATAGTTTAGTTCTTTGTTAATTAGTTTTATCTTTTTTAGAAGTGTTTTTAATTACTTTTGTTCTAAATTATCAAATTATGCTTAAAAAACTAACCATCCAAAATTATGCATTGATAAAGGAGCTTGAGCTTTCCTTTAGTGATGGTTTGAATATTATTACTGGTGAAACAGGGGCAGGAAAGTCAATAATTATTGGAGCGCTTGGGTTAATTCTTGGGAATAGGGCTGATGTTAATGTACTCAATGCAAAAGATGAAAAATGTGTTGTGGAAGCAATTTTTGATTTTCAAAATGAACAGATAAAGGCTTTCTTGAAGTCAAATGAAATAGATAAAGAAGATATACTCCTTATTAGACGTCAAATTAATCCACAAGGAAAATCACGAGCATTTGTAAATGATACTCCTGTTAAGCTACCTGTTTTGCGTGAATTAAGTGGATTGCTGATTGATGTAAATTCGCAGTTTCAAACCTTTAGCTTAAATGATACTAGCAGTCAGTTAAGACTATTAGATGATTTTGCAGGAGTATCTGAAAATCTTGTTAAGTACCAGAAATTGTATACTGAATATAATTCATTGAATAGGAAACTAATATCTATTGAAGATCGCGAACGAAAAGCGAAGATTGAACAAGATTTTTTGCAATTTCAATTTAATGAACTGGAGCAAGCAAACTTGATACCAGGCGAACAAATTCGTATAGAGGAGGAGCTTGAATTGTTAAATCATGCTGAAGAGATAAAAAAATGCTTGTATGAAGTTGATAGTCTGCTACAGTCGGAAGATGATGGAAGTTTAGAAAAAGTTTCATCCTCCTTAAATAGCTTACAGACGATATCTTTATATAATGATAATTATAAACAGCTATTTACTAGATTAAATGAGGTTTATATTGAACTTCAAGATATAGCTCAGGAGGTAGATTCAATTAAGAATAATGTTGAGTTTGATCCCCTTAGGTTGGATGAATTAGGAAATAGAATTGATTTGCTTAACCGGCTACAACAAAAACATATTAAAAAATCTGATATAGAGTTAATTTCATTGAAAGATCATATTGAAAATCAATTGCTATCCTTTAGCCAAATTGAAGAAGACAAATCTCATATACATAAAAAAATAGCTATTATTTTCGATAAATTGATAATTCAAGCTGATGAAATACATGAATTAAGATGGCAAGTGATTAATGATGTGCAAAAGCAAGTTGAGAATAATTTGTCTAGTTTAGGAATGAATTCAGCAAGATTTGTGATTGATTTGGATAAGCAGAACAAATTAACAAACACAGGTATAGATAGTGTTAATTTTCTATTTTCGGCTAATAAAGGTATTGAAGTTGGAGCCATATCAAAGATTGCCTCTGGTGGTGAATTATCACGACTTATGCTTACCTTAAAATATGTTTTAACTTCAAAAAAATTACTTTCTACTATTATTTTTGATGAAATAGATACAGGTGTTTCAGGTGATATTGCTAATAAAGTAGGAGATATGATGAAGCTGATGGGCAAAAAAATGCAAATTATTGCTATTACTCACTTACCACAAATTGCCGGTAAAGCAAAGTCACATTATAAAGTTTTCAAAAAAGAATTGAATCAGCGTACTTATTCATCAATTCGTTTATTGAATAATGATGAACGTGTTGAGGAGCTAAGTATAATGATTAGTGGAAATAAGAAATCAAAAGCTGCTACTGCAACTGCACGTGAGTTAATGAATTAACTGTTATAGTAGTAATTATTAAGCAATATGTATAATAAATATTGATATATTTGCAGATTAGCAACATTTACAAGTAAAAAGTCTAGAATTTAATTAACACGATAATAGTATGGCATACAATTTATTAAAAGGAAAAAGAGGGATTATATTTGGTGCACTAGACCATGATTCTATAGCATGGAAAGTTGCAGAGCATGCATTTGAGGAAGGTGCAAAATTTACCTTGTCAAATACACCTTTAGCATTAAGATTTGGTGAAATTAATGATTTGGCTGAAAAAACAGGTTCAAAAATTATAATGGCTGATGCTACTAGTGTTGAAGATATTGAACGTGTCATTAAGGAGTCCATGGAGGCCTTGGGTGGCAAGTTGGATTTTATTCTTCACTCCATTGGAATGTCGATGAATGTGAGAAAAGATCGTGCTTACGATGATTTGAATTACGATTTTTATCATAAAACGCTTGATGTTTCAGCAATGTCGTTTCATAAGGTTTTACAAGTAGCACGTAAGCTTGATGCTATAAATAATTGGGGATCAGTAGTTGCACTATCTTATGTTGCAGCCCAACGCACTTTATTCCGTTATAATGATATGGCCGATGCAAAGGCTATGTTGGAGTCAATAGCTCGTAGTTTTGGATACATTTATGGACGTGATAAAAAAATACGTGTAAATACAATCTCTCAATCACCAACTATTACTACAGCTGGTAAAGGAGTTAAGGGAATTGATAACTTAATTGATTTTACTGAGCGTATGTCGCCACTAGGAAATGCAAGTGCTGATGAATGTGCAGACTATTGTGTGGTAATGTTTTCAGATTTAACTAAGAAAGTAACCATGCAAAATCTTTTTCATGATGGTGGTTTTTCTAGTATGGGTATGAGTTACAGAGCTATGCAAATGTATAATAAAAGTATTGAGGCGGCATTGAAAGATGGCACATTAGATATTGATGATTAGTCATTATGAAAATATAAAGAAAAGCCTCTATTTTATATAAAAAATGGAGGTTTTTTTGGTAACTTAATAAGTTATTTTAAGTATAAACTAGATTAGCTGTTTAATACATATAATATAGATTAATGAGGGTTAATAGTTTTATAAGAGCAGTCTTCCTTTTACTTTTTTTTCTGCTTACAGTAGTTGTAGCGGCACAAGAAGGATTTAAAGATGAAGAAGCAATGGCAAATAAAGCCGATGCTTTGTTTAAAAAGGAGCTATACCGTCAAGCATACGAATACTATCAAACCTTATTAAGTAATCATCGTGAAAACACTTTATATAGCTATCGCTTTGGCGTTTGTATGATGTTTAGTGATAAAAAGGATAAGGAAAAGCCCATAAGATATATCGAAGTAGCAGCCAATGATCCAGAGATGGATATACGTGTATTTTATTATCTAGGGCGTGCATACCATCAAAATTATCGATTTAGTGAAGCAAAAGTAGCTTATCAAAAATACAAAACACTTGCAAAAAGTAAAACTGTTGCCAAGTTTGATATTGACAGGCGTATTCAAGAATGCAATAATGGACTGAGCCTATTATCAAACATTCGTTTATTATATGTTATTAATAAGGTTGAAGTAAAAGAAAGTGCTTTTTATCGTACATATAATATGAAAAGTTCTGGAGGAGTGGTTATTATGAAGCCTGAAAACCTCATTACTAGGTATGATAAGAAGCATAATAAAGATTTTACAGCTTTTTATATTCCTGAAAACAGGATAATATACTATTCAAGTTTTGGATCCAAGGGTGTTAATGGGAAAGATATTTATCGTGCACATCAGCTTTCTGATGGTGGTTGGTCTGAACCTCAACCATTATCGTCAGCAGTAAATACAAGTTACGATGAAGCCTATCCGTTTATTACAAAAGATGGTAGCACTTTGTATTTTAGTTCGACAGGGCACAATAGTATGGGGGGATATGATATTTTTAAGTCAAGCTTTAATTCAGGAAGTTTTAGTTGGATGAAACCTGAAAATATGAATTTTCCAATAAATACCCCTTTCAACGATCTGTTCTATGTCCCTGATACATCTAGTCGATTTGCAAGTTTTGCTTCCACAAGAAGCAGTGTTGATGGATTAATATATGTGTATAAAATAGGAACAGATAAGCAAGAGGAAGAGCAGGATTTTGCTAAAGTGATGAAAGAAGGAGGTGATGTAACGGCTACCATAAAACTAATAAAAGATGTAGCAGACATGAAAACCAATATCGATATTGATGACTATAAGCAAAAGATTAAGAGTATTACTGATACAACCACTATTAGTAAAGTTATTCCCTCTGATTCTATTTCTGATCTTGCTATCAAGCCGGCTGATCTTAGTAAGCCAATAGTAAACCTTAGCGAAAGTGAAGCGGTAGATTCAGCATTTAGTACATATCGCGAATTACAATATCGAGTTGTTGGATTGAAAAAACAACAAAAGAGTATTCGTCGAGTATATAAAAAGAATAAAAATTTATCAGAACAAATTCTTGCAAACCAAGGAAGAGAAGGCGAAAAGGAAGCGGCTAAATATCAAGAAGCAGCCAATGTTGCAAATAAAATTGATGTGGAGTTGAGTCAAGAGATTGCCAGTACAGAATGGGCAGCAAATAAAGTAATAGAGCTGGCATCCAATATGCAATATTACCAGAGCAATGGAAAAAAGGATTCCGTTTTATCAATTCATAATCAGATTATAACATTAAGTGCTGGAATTAATTATGAAGAAAACTATTCGGAAAAGCTTTTGATAAACCAATCAGACTTAGTTAATAATCAACGAGAAAAAGCTTCAAAATTTTATGAGTTATCTAATTCATATGACAGAGAAATAGAAGATCTTAAAGCTGAAAGAGATGAATATATAGCTGAAGAGTCTAATACATTTGACCAAGCTGAGAAAAATGATTATAGGGAATTAATTTCTGAAATGGATACAGCAATTACTAAGAAAGAGTCTACAAGGGATGAATATATTACTAAATGGAAACAAGAAAGAGAGTTAGCGGATAATCTTTCTGAACAAGCTACGTATACTGAAAAAGCTCTTTCTCAATATCAAGATGAGACAAAGAATATAGACTATAACAATAATAGCTATATCAATGCTGGTGAGGTTGAAACAGTGAATGCTACAATTGTTGCTATTCAGACAAATAGTGAAAAAGAGCTCATTGATGTTAGTAAGGATTTGGAGCCCGTTATTGCCAATAATGAAATTATTACTGAAGACGATAAAAAAGATATAGTCACTGGCAATGAAAATATTGCGTCAAATGAAAATGTTAATTCAGATACAATATCACAGCCTAGGGATAAGGATATTAATTATTTGGAGCAAGCTGAATCAATTAGTTTGCTTTCTGATATTGATAAGAATATAGAAAAGTATAAGGAAATTGAGTTAGAATATAATAATAGAGCCCGTGTGGCAAAAAAAATAGCTGATAAGAAGTATGCTGAATATCAGGAGTCAGATAAAAGTATTGAAGCTAATTACGCAAACTTAATGTTGGACGACAAGATTAGTTCAGAAAACCGAGTAAAGAAATTACAGGAATTAAAGAAGGATTTAGTTGAAACGAATAATCTTAAAAAAGAAGCTGCTGCAGCTTACAGTATATCTCAAGTATATGAGGTAAAATCTAATGCTAGCAAGCAATTTATTGAAAAATCATTGAACCAAAAACAGAAGTCAATAGCGTTAATTGAAGAGGGTAAATACAATGATGCTCAAGAAATAGCATATGAAATTTCAAATTATCCAATTACTATTTCAGATGAAAACATTATTCAAGCAAATGAAGAGAGTCTTGAGAAACTTGTAGTTGAAGAGAATAAACTTAAATATCGTCAAGATAGTTTGAAAATGGTTCTAGCTGATTTGGAAGAAGAGCAAAGATTAAATGAAGAACAAACAGAAGCCTATATTACGGTAACAGAAAAGCTTACACAACAAAATGAAAAACTAGATAAGATTTCTTTAGAGCTGGACGTAGTTACTTCAAATAAAGGAATTTTAGAGCAAGTTAATAGAACTCAAAAACAAGTTATTGCGTCTACAGATAGTGATACAGAGCAAAACGATGGTGCAAGCTTACAAAACGTACCTGAAGAAATGCGTAGTAAGGACAATCTAGTTTCTACTTTTAGTGTACAAAAGCTTGATCAACAGTTAGAATCAATAGATGAAACGATAGCTGAAACACAGTTAAAAGAAGAACAAAAGCAGGAGTTGGAGTATGCCTCAATGGATGTACTTGAGATACCCGAGTATGCAAATGAAGATCAAAATTCTATAGCAAATAAGGTTGTTAAACCTAGAGTTGAAGCAATAAAATTGGTGGAAACACAAAACGCAAAACTAGACAAGATGATTACATTATCATTAATGTCGGCGATAGAAAACAATGAAAAGATAAAAAAGAAAAATGATGAATTGCAGCAGGCTTATTCCATAATTGACACAACGATTTCGCGAGATGAGCAGTTGAATAAAATAGCAAGAGTTGTGGAGCTTGAAAATGAACAATTGGAATTAAACAAAAAGCAAGAAGCAGCAATTCAGTACACTAACATTTTGAAGAAAGAGAAGAAGGAGAACCTTAATCACATTGTAATTTTAACGGAAGAAGTTGTTAAATCTAAATCATATATTGCACGAAAACAACTTGATTCAGTTGAATTTATTAATAATCAAAACTTATTGCTTACTGCTATTTCTTCAGACAGGGGAGATTATTTAGATAATCATCTAAAGGTTTATCAGGATGAAAATAAAGTCCTCGACTTAGAAATAACTAAACTAGAGCAATTGCCAGATTCTGATATAAATACAGAAAGGAAAATAGATAGTCTGAATACTCTTAAAATAGAGAATTTGAGTATTGTCGCAATGGTAGAGAAGCAAGCAAATTATATTAATGAAAAGCAGCAAATAACTAAAGTGGACAGCTCTATGGTAGCTCGTAGTATGGTGGTCCCCATTATTGCTATTAATAATGATATATTCAATCCTAATTATCTAGAAAAAAATAGTATAATTGATAATATTGATTTTCCAAGGACAAAAGACAACACTCTTGATAGTAGTAATATTGAGCAAAAAATTGCTGAGGTGGATGCCGTTGTGATAACTGCTAATCGTATTAGTAGAAATGAGATTGTGTACATTAAACAAAACCTAATTATTAATGAGATTAGTACAATTAATGATGAAATAGAAGTTCTTACGAAAATGCAAAATGAAAGTTTTGATGAAGAAGAAGTCTCTTCAATAGATGGTGTAATCACCTCATTAATGATGGATACAGATGTGCTTAAGGAAGAGTTAAAACGTTATGACAAAAAGATAGCTAAGATTGAATCCAAAAATATTGATGTTAACTTCGATGCAAATCTACTAGATGTTAAGCAGGTGCTTGTTGATTTAGAAATAATGAAGGATAGTCTTCTTTCCAGTTCTCAACAATTACGTATTGATGCAGAGGTGCTAGAAGGGAAAGCTAAACGAAGCAAAATATCGGAAGCAGAAAAAAATGAAAAGATTGCATTTGAATTAGGTTTGGATGCTGTCGATATTATTGCGAAGCGTAATAATAGGGCATATCACGAGAATAACATCTCCATTGCAAAGTTATCCTCGAGTGATGCAAATGGTTTTGATATTCCTGAGGCTAGAGCTTTCACCGAAGCTGCACACCATGATAAAAACGCTGCATTTGAACGTAGAGAAATGATTGCTTTAGGTGGATTTACCGATGAAGAGGTTGTTGAGCTTACAAAAGAGGCGGAAGATTTTGAAAATCAGTCTATAATAAACCAGAAAAAGGCTCTTGCTATTTATGAAAATCATGATTTTATTGTTCAAAATAGTGACTCTATTGTACGAACTGCGGAAGAAATACCATTTGATGATGAAGATGACATTAGAAAGGAGCAAGCTCAAGAATTAGCGGCAAACGAAAATAATAAATCAAATGTCACTATTTTAGCTCCTGTCATTAATTCATCAGCTAAAGATAGTACAGATATTACTGAAAGTATTTCTGACACTACTTCAGCAATGGATATTGCAATGCAAGAAAAAGCCGACCAGCCAAATCAAATAGATATAGATGATAATGGTAAGATAGAGACAGTTAACAATGCCAATAAAATAGTTGTGGTTCCAGTTCTGACACCTTCACAAATTGATAGTGTGGAGAATGCGAGTGCACAGCAAGACCTAGCAAGCCAACAAGATTTAGGAATCAATAATACGAATGAAATAGTTGTAGTTCCTATTCTGACACCTTCACAAATGGATAGTGTGGAGAATACGAGTGCACAGCAAGACCTAGCAAGCCAACAAGATTTAGGAATCAATAATACGAATGAAATTGTTGTAGTTCCTATTCTGACGCCTTCACAAATGGATAGTATTGATGTTGCTAATAATGAAACAAATACAGTTGTAGAGCAGGGGAGTGGTAATAACACTAATGCGGAAAACTTAGCACTTGAGACACAGAATTTAACTCCAAAAGAAGAAGATGCTGATATCAGTAAAATTGTGGTGTCAAGTGAAGTTGTTGAAGGTAGTTATGGAATAAATACTGAAAATAATGTAGTAATTTCTAATAATGAAGATGCTATCCCAGATAATTCTGAATTGCTTCCAATAGGATTAGTGTTTAAAGTTCAGATGGCAGCATTTAAACGAAAAGTGCCAAAAAGTACTTTCAAGGGCATCAGTCCAGTAGCAGCCGAGCGAATTCCAAATTCATCATATATCCGTTATGTTGGGGGAGTTTTTCCTAATTATAATTATGCAAAGCCTGCTCGCGATATTATTCGTAGCAAAGGATTTAAGGATGCTTTTATTGTTGCATATTTTGATGGTAAACGCATAAGTATAGCGCAAGCTCGTAAACTTATTGCAAGTGGAAAAGCATACACATCCAATGGCTTAGTACAATTTGCTATTAAGAATAATACCAATTATTACGTATTAAGCAGGGCTAGTCAAAGTATTGCTTCCAATGAAAAATCGGTAAATGGAATACCATCTATTGATGAAATGGATAATAATTCGATGGCCATAGATAAGTCTGTTTCTAGTAAAGGAATGGGCATTAACTATGAAGCGGATATTAATACAAACAGTATTATTCCAGAAAGTAACAAAATGAATGGTCTAGTATTTAAAGTGCAGATTAATGCCTTAAAGCAAGATGTTTCATTGGATTATTTTAAAGGCATTAGTCCGATTTGGAAAGAGAAACGTCCAGGTTCAGATTTGAATTATTATATTGCTGGAGCATTCCCTAATTATGTTGCTGCTGCTGAAGCACGCGATCATATTCATACTATCGGTTATCCAGGTGCATTTATCGTTGTTTATTTCAATGGACAACGAGTTTCTACGGAAGATGCAAATCAATTGATAAAAGAGGATAAGGCGTTTACTACTGCTAGTTTAGCAAAATATGCTCAAGAGAATAATACAGAGTATTACGCTTTAGCAAGTAGTAAAAATACTGTTTTAACAATTTATTATTCGGTACAAATAGGTGTTTTCGGTGGACCTCGTTCTGCTAATCGTTTGTTTAATCTAGATGATTTGTACTTTAATCGTACCAATAGTGGGTACTATCGTTATTTTTCAGGAAAATACACTAATGAGAATACAGCAAAGCAGGCTCGAGATCAAATTCGAAATATTGGAGTAAAAGATGCTTTTGTTGTCGTATTCAAAAATGGAAAACAAGTAAGCTTGACATCAGCGCGTAGAACTGAGATGGATGCAAAGAGTAATAATATCACTATCAGCCGAAATGGAGCTGCCTCAAAAATAAAAAGTAATACAAATAATACTGATCAAGCTAATAATGTACAGGTGAAGGCTGCTCAATCGGAGCAAGGAATTTCATTTAAAGTACAATTGGGAGCCTATAAAGGAACAAGGAACTCATCTCAACTTCAGTTGATTAACTCCATGTCGGAAAATGGAATATCATCATATACTACTGCTAGTGGATTAACTATTTACTTCACAAATTCATATAAAAGCTATCAAGAAGCAAAATCAGCACGCACTCGTATAGTTGGAGCTGGTTATACTGATGTGTTTGTGGTAGCTATGCAAAATGGTGCAAAAATAAGTGTTCGTAAAGCTTTAGATTTACTAAAACAATAAAAGGGTGGAAGCTTGGTGATTTTATATAAAAGTCACTATGTATAGAAGGGTGTCTGAATCTTTTATCTCAGTAAATATAATAATGCACATGCCCTAGCATCGCTCAAAGCATTATGATGTTCTATTTCAATGCCATATTCTTTACTAAGATTATTTAACTTTGCTGATTCGGTACCTTTTTCTTGAAAAATAGTTACAGTATCTGCCCATTTTTTAGGCAGTCGCAATTCACTGTACTTTAATTCGTAATACTCCATTACAACTTGTAATACGTTTCGATCAAAACTTTCGTTGTGAGCCACCATTTTTCGTCCTTTTAAGCGTTTTTTTATCTCAGGATAAATATCCAAAAAACTAGGCGAGTCCTTTGTGTCTTTTGCATAAATCTTAGTTACACGGCTGTTTCCCCAATGATATTGATTTTTTGGTGGTTGAACGAGAGTGTAGTACTCATCAACAATCTCACCTTTTTCAACCACTACAATGCCTACAGAACATACGCTATTACGCACGCCTGTGGCCAACTCAAAATCAATTGCTGCAAAACTATCTTTCCTTTTCATCATATCAACCCTTATTACAGTTTAATAGAACTTTTCCTTTCGACATATTATTTCTATACAAAACTAACGCTTTGTTTATTTCTTTCAATTCAAATATATGATGAATTTTTGATTTCAACTCTTTAGCTATTAATTTTTGCACTTTTTTTGTATCTGCTAAAGATTTTAATATATTCTTTTTAGAGCTATAATTAGCTAAATAAAAACCCTTTATCTGCTTATCTTCCTGAACCAAGATTCTAGAATCAATGCTAATAAATGTTTCCGATAAATTTGCATAAAGCATTAGAATACTATTATTTGGAGCAAGTTTTAATAAATTGCTTGATGATGGACCACCTACAGGGTCTAGTATTAGAGTGGCTGATAACTTTGTCGCTAATTCTTGATATTCTTTGTCAAAATCAGGACTTGAAGTACATAAAACATCTGAAACACCTTCTTTCTCAAGCTCAATTAATTGCTGATTTTTTCGAACTATATTAATGCATGGGATGTTGTTGTTTATTGCTAATCGAGAAATCATTTTACCCAAAGCGCCAAATGCAGCATTATTTATTATTGCTTTATGCTTATTTGTCTTAGCAATATCGATAAATGATAAAGCAGTTAATGGATTTACAATTAGCATGGATGCTTGCTTAAACTCCAGTTTACCAATTGGAATAACATGCATTGCAGAAGTAAGCATATATTCGGCCCAACTACCTCCATAACCTTTAGTTGAGGTACAACTAACTCGTTTTCCCATTCGTATTTTGGGGAGAATGCCACCGCCAACCGATACTACAGTTCCGCTACCTTCGATGCCAGGAATAACTGGATAAATCGGTTTTTCAGCGTATGTTCCTTGCAAAAAGCTTAAGTCGGAAGGGTTTATAGGAGTATATTCCATTTTAACTAATACCTCACCAGCCTTTGGCGTTGGGGTGTCCACTTCCTCGTATCGTAATTCTCCTGACGATTGATGTTGCCTAACAGCCCACATGGTTTTTGGAATACTCATATAATCTTAACTCAATTTTACGCTGGCTAAGATACTATAAATGCAATTCGATAAGTTTATTGAATAACATAGTTTAACAAAGAATAATCGATATTTTTTTCTAGCTGAGATTCAATATCATCTGGCAAAGATGCCATAAAATCTAATTGAATTACCTTTTCCAAGCTATCAACCGAAAGGGCAAATTTATCCAATGAAAGCTTTGTATTACGATTGGGAATTAAAAAAGCAACTGCTCCAATTTTAGGAGCACTAATATCAACAATAACTTTATAATACATGGAGGGAACACTAACATTATTACTCCCAATACTCCCTAATATATTAGTAAGTAAGGGCCCAGTAATAATAACTATGCTATCCTCAACTAATGTTAGTTTCCTTACTTTTCCTTCCAGTTTTTTCCAAACACCACGATTAAATCCTTTCTTCTGAGGACTAATATTACTCATATAGAAACTCTCTTTCATGGCTATTTCAGACCAAAGCATATCGGCAGCAGGAGCCAAATGTCCACGATCAAAACCGCTTTTATAATAGTCGTTAGGGCTTGCTGATCCATATTTTACTTTAGCGTCTATTTTGAATCGATTTTTCCGTTTAATAACAGCATTGTTTAGATGATCTTTAGTCAACAAGTAGCATACCCACAAAGCTTGTTCGTGTTCGTTATCATAGGCAATATTAATATTGGTGTATTCTATTAACTGATCGCCATGATTGCTTGGGTAAAAATCTGAAATTTGCGTGTATGGAAATGAGTGATAAATAGTACTCAGTGGATTTGTACTTTTATTATCAGGTCGATAAATAAGAAAAAACACGAACCCAATTATGAGTAATATAAGAAGAGCAAGAAGTGCTTTTTGATTTTTAGTCATTTTTATACGTTTATGCGAAAATACCAAAAAAAGAATGACTAATAAAAAAGAAAGGACCATCTGCATCGCAGATAGTCCTTATGAAGAATTTCTAATGCCAAAAGATTACTTAATCATATCCAAAGCATGGTCGATATCAGCAATAATATCCTCAATATCTTCAATTCCAATAGCCATACGAACTAAACCATCAGTAATACCAGCACTTTCGCGCATTTCTTTTGTTAGTTTAGAGTGAGTCATTGAAGCTGGATGTTGAATTAAGGTTTCAATACCTCCTAATGAAACAGCCAATAAAGCTAGATGTACATTATCCATCATCGTTTTACCTTCAGATAAACCACCTTTAAGCCCAAAAGCAATGGTAGAGCCTGGTCCTGACATTTGTTTTTGTGCTAAATCATACTGAGGATGTGATTTTAGTCCTGGGAAACGAACCCATTCAACTTTCGGATGAGATTCAAGATACTCAGCTACTTCTTGAGCGTTTTTTTGAGCACGATCCATACGAATTGAAAGAGTTTTTAATCCACGGCTTACCATATAAGCTTGATGTGGATCCATATTGCTTCCAATATTTATCATTGCATTACGAATGTTTTGATAATGTTCCTCAGTACGAGTCACAACCATGCCAGCAACAATATCAGCATGACCATTTATGAATTTTGTCATAGAGTGTAAGACTACATCTACACCAAAATCAAATGGCTTTTGCAAATAAGGAGAGCTAAATGTATTATCCACACAAACAGGAATATTATGCTCTTTTGCAATTTTAACTACTTCTTCCAGGTCGGTTAAATCCATAGTTGGGTTGGCAGGAGTTTCCAAATAAATCAATTTGGTGTTTTCCTGAATAGCATTACGTACATTCTCAGCAGTTGATGCATCAACATAAGTTGATTCTACACCAAACTTACGAAAGAAAGTTTCCATTACACCACGTGAAGGGCCATATACAGCATTATGACTAACTATATGAGCACCTGCTCCTAAAAATGCAAAATACACTGCAGTAACTGCACCCATTCCTGAGCCAGTTGCCACGCCACGATATCCACCTTCCAGCTCCGCTACAGCATCTTCCAATGCACCGATGGTAGGATTGCCAATTCGTGTATAAATATAGCCATCATCTTCACCTGCAAAACAAGCAGCACCGTGGTCGGCACTATCAAATCCAAATGTTGATGTTTGATAAATAGGTGTAGTTGCACTATTAAAATGGTCCTTGAATTGACCAGCATGTATTAGTTTGGTATTAAAACCAGAATTTTTAGTATCCATTATTTATATTTTTATATTTTGTAAATATCAAATTTATTTTGTTTTAAATAATCTACTGCAAAAGTAAGATTTTTTATTACTAAGCAAAGAAGATTGCACTTACCTTTGCGGCATATTAATAACTGATAAAAAGCACTATTATGTTGAATATTGGCGATACAGTAAAAGTACATTATACAGGAAAATTTTTGAACGGAAAAGTTTTTGACTCGACAGTTAGTTCTGGCGAACCAATTATGTTTACACTGGGTGATGACATGATGATTATTGGCTTTGAAAAAGCGGTTTTTGAGATGGAAGAAAATGATATCGTTACAGTTACTATTCCTGCAAATGAAGCATATGGAGATTATGATGAGGAACTTTTAATTGAAGTTAATCGCAAGGAAGTTTTTGGAGATAAGGAAATTAAAAAAGGAGATACAATTCAAGCACCAACTGATGATGGAGTAATGGTGCTTAAAGTACATAAAATAAAAGGCGATATTGTGATTCTAGATGGCAATTCAGATTTAGCTGGAAAGGATTTAATATTTGAAATAGAACTGCTCGAAGTTAAAAAAGGGGTAGGTATGGATAGCGCAGATTCATTTGATGAGTTTGGTAGTTTTGATGATGAAATGGGTGGGGGTGATGGCTTTGAATTTGATGATTCGGTAGATATAGACTCTTTATAACTAATTAGATATAAAAAAAGAGCCGCAATTTATGCGGCTCTTTTTGGTTTTATTCCTCCGTAAATTGAATTACTTCAACTGGACAGTCTTCAGCTGCTTCACGAATATCAGCATCATAAAGACTAG